>JAQVON010000103.1 GCA_028702595.1 Mariniphaga sp.
TACATAAGGATTTTCAAAAAGACCGAGTTGAAACTTGAGACGCAACAACCGCCTGACAGCGCGATCGACCAGATCAACAGATAATTTTCCTTCATTGACGTTCTTGATCAGGTCACCCATATAGGCGTCTTCGATGGAAATTCCCACATCTACGCCGGCTTTCATGGCCAAAATTCCTGCTTCTTTTTGATTTTCTGCATGGCGTTCGGTTACGATGGTACTCAGTCCCCCTCCTTCGCTGACTACAATACCTTCAAAATTCAGTTCTTCTCTAAGGATGTCAGTGAGTATTTTTTCTGAGCTGTGAACTGCCACTCCTTCGATTGCCGGATAGGTGGCCATAACACCAAGGGCTCCGTGTTTTTTTATACCTGCAACCCAGGGAGGCAGAAATACTTCCCGTAGTTCCCGTTCTGATATTTTCATGGCTCCCCGTTCGAGCCCGCTATGGGGCAGGCTCTGGCCTGGATAATGGCACAGGAAGGCAACCAGATTGTCGCGTGCAGCTATGTTGTATCCCTGCATCGCCTGCACAATATTTTCTGCTATTTTAGAGCACATGTAAGGATCTTCACTGTATCCTTCTTCATTTCTGCCCAACCGTGGATCGCGGTTTGGCTCAATGACCAGGGTACATAATCCATGGATCCCGATCGACTTCCCTTCTTTTGCCGCAACAGCATAAATATTTCTAACCAGGCTTTTATTCCAGGTGGCACCAATGGCCAATCCTTCCGGGAAAACCGTTCCACCGGGACACATCAACCCGTGCGTTCCCTCTTCAATCTGAAACAGGGGAATGCCCAGCCGTGTTTTCTCCATAGCAATTTTTTGAAGTTCATTCATCACCATTGCCTGTCGCTCAGTCCCTTCATAAATCAACCGGTCGGAAAGAGTGAAGAATCCTCCACCAGGGCCAAACACATCATTATGTGTCCCTTCAGCCCATTTCCGGCAACCATCCAGTTGTTTTCCACGAATAGCAGGATCTTCAGCATCCATACTCCATAAAGGAGGGGTGTCGCTGCCCAGTCCCCAGCCCAGCTGGGTGTCATAAGCACAGGGAATATTTAACTGGCCTACTTTTTCTTTTAATGTCATACGGGATAGCAGGTCATCTACCCGTTGATCTATTGTTAAAAGAGGATTTTTGTATGGAGGAACCTGTGCCGAAGGTGTTTCATTACGTTTTTGTAATACATAGGAGGCAATGTTATGGACATGATCTATCCATATTTCGTTGGCAGGGTCTGTCGCATACCTGCAGAGGGCATCCAGGGTGGACAAAAGAGAAGTTTGATTTCCACCGTCGTTCATTTCGTGCCCGGCAAAAATCAACCATTTTCCGCTACTTTTCGCTGATTCAATAAGCTTTAGTACCTCTTCAAATGATTTTCCGTCCAGCTCAATACCGGTTAGCTGAGCCATGTCACAAACCGCAGGGTCATTGGGCCCTTCATCCAGCCAACCCCTGCCCGATTCAAAAAGGGAGGCAACCAGGGGGACATAACTTTTAGTATTTAAACCTTCGCCGACAAAGGTTTGTCCGCAAGGATAAGCAAAGGATACAGCTTCTATACCTAAGGAGTCTTGAATGATATTTCCGGCAGTTTCCAACTCATCCTTCATCCGGTCTAATGTGTAATTCTCCAACTCACGCCCGGTAGTCCAGGTGAAATTGCCCGTACAAGGATGCACTACAGAATGGTTGCCCACTTCATGCCCGTTGGCTACTGCCTGACGCCATTTGTCCAACCGCTGAAATAACCTGTCAGGAGAAACATAAAAGGTTCCTTTTACTCCATACTTATCAAAAAGAGGTATCCCCTTATCTACCTGTGTCAGGCGGGCATCGTCGAAGGTGAGGCTTAACCCCATCTTTTTCCCTTCAGGCCATTCGAAGGCAGCCTGCCTTAATACCGCATTGGATTCATAGGATTGCGCAACGGCAGAAACATAGAAAAAACAAAAAAACAGCACCACTACGGCTCTTGTACCATTTCGGAAATTTTTCATCTTATTCTTCATTTATAGGTTTTATTTCATAGTCCTCATTCCATCTTTTCCCGGTAAATTGGAGGATACTTTTATGATTTCAGTAAAACGGAAAATGTATTCATTCATAAACAGGTCATGCAACCAAATTACAGAAGCTTTGAGGCATTCTTCTGTATCTTTAGGATCGCTGCTATGATATCGTCCATGTCCTTTTTCGGTCCGAGAAAAACAGCATGGTATAAAGCAATCCCTTTGTTTTGGCTAAGGTTTTCATTAACAGGGCATTTGATTTCATTTCGATATTTGTCAAGCCTTTCCTTTGAGAAAATTCTTTTGAATGAATCCAAATTCAGGTATGCCTCGATGGAAGGATCAAGATGCAGGTTTGAATCTATTCCGTTTTTAACAGGGATTCCTTCAGCCTGAAGAGCTTCCATGAACCTGGCTTTTGGTAATCCGCTAAAATGTTCTTTATCGTAAATCAGCTGGTAAGCATAATAAGCCCGGCGTGTTTGTCCGTCATATTTTTTGGTCGGACTGACCCCATTGACCTCTGTCAGTAGTTTTTCCAGGTATGCCACATTTTTATCGCGGATTTTATTCTGTTCTTCGTGGCGTTTTAATTGCGAAAGCATATTGGCTGCCTGAAAGGAGGTGGGACGGAAATTGCCCCCGGGGAAAGTTCTTCCTTTTTTCATGGGGTCCCGGCCATTGTTCACATATCCGCCAACGCGGGACACCAGGTATTCGTCATTGCCAATTACAGCCCCTCCCTCACCGGCCGATAAGCTTTTGAATTCCTGAAAACTAAAGCAACCCAAGTCACCAATCGTCCCCAGTTTTTTGTTTCTCCACTCCGCCGAATGAGCCTGGCAGGTATCTTCAATAACCGCAAGATTATGTCTTTTTGCAATGGCCAGGATCTTATCCATATTGGCTGCAGCTCCCCCGATGTGTACCGGAATAATTGCCCGGGTTCGGGGAGTGATATGTTCTTCGATAAGATCAGTATTTATCATAAAGGTTTCAGGATCTGAATCAATAAGAACGGGCAGTGCAAATAAATTGAAAGTGGATTGTGCCGTGGCAACAAAAGTATTGGTCTGGGTAATTACCTCATCACCGGGACCAATATCAAATGCGCGTTGTGCCGCCTCCAAAGCATTTGTGCCGGCATTGGTTACTGCACAATATTTCACCCCCATGAATTCTGCATATTGTTTTTGAAATGTCATTCCAAGTTCATCTTCCCTGAAACTATGCTCCGACCAGCTTTTGTTTTTAAATGCATCCACATACATCTTTAAATCCCTGTCTTCAATAACCGGCCATTTTACACCCAAAACCGAACCTTTCGGCCGGACTGGATTACCGCCAAGCAGGGCAAGCTTGTCCGAATTCTGGCTCATCCCCGCAAAAAAGGGTGAAATACCACTCGCTGCAATGGCAAAACCGGCTGCACCAACTGATGTCTTTTTAACAAAAGTTCTTCGGGTCAATTTTTTTTTCTCCATAATAAAAAGTGTAAGAGACTGTTTTAAATTTATTCATTTATTCTATTTTGCGTCTTTTTCACTCATACTGCTGCAAAATTTCCTTAAATAGCTATGGCTATTCGCGTCAATTTTACCTTGTCTGAGCAAAAAACAGATCAAAATATTTCTAAAAAACAAAATCAAAACAGTCTGTTAGTTTCGTTAATTGTTTGTTTATTAAGAATGATTTTCATTTCCCCGTTAACAGATCCGGAACTTATATATCCCTAATATGATAAAGATATATTTCAATCCCGTTCTGACAGAATCATTCTTCACAATAATACGTATCCCTCTGGCGATTGTCAATGTCTAAAAACGCAATTTTTGTATTCATACAGGCAATTGATGCCGTTTTATGACTGGAATGGATAAAAATCAGTTGGCTATTTCAAAAAGGTAACTTCCTGAACCGATGCAATAGATTTGCCGGTTGTCCGTTTTTTCCGAATTTTTTATCTCTTTTACCTGTCCTGTTTCTTTTCCGCTTTCTGTAATACGGTTTCCGGGCAATGCGGGTATAAATACTCTCGCTGTTGTATTTACAGGAATGACAACAGAAAGGATTGTCTTTTCCTGCCTTTTTGCCCATTCGCAGGAAATTTTTCCATAAGGGGAGTGATAGCTTACTTTTGAAAAGGTTATGCCTTCTGTCATTTCCGGCTGAATGATTATCTCCTTAAACCCATTGGAATGATCTTCCTGTTTAATACCCCCTAATCCGGCAAAGAACCATTCCATCAGATGCCCGAGCATGAGATGGTTATTGGAAACCGACTCCAGGGCAGGCCATGATTCGGTAAGGGATGTGGCTCCTTTTTTCAGTTGATATCCATAGCCGGGAACATCATTCCGGGCATTCATTTCATAAAGCAATTGTGACTGTCCTCCTTCTGTCAGGGCTCTGACCAGATAGTGAAATCCAACATCTCCCGCAGTCAGCGGTTTCCCATAAGCACGAATTGAATCTGCGAGGTTTTCGATAATCAGTTTTTTATCCTCCTCATCTGCTAGTCCGACAACCCATGGCATCGCCATGGCTGTTTGACTCCCTGTGGCATAGACTCCGGTTTCAGCATTATAAAATGCCCCGTTATAGGCTTTTTTAACTTCTTCTGCCATAGTGGAATAGTAAGTCTTGTCATTCTTTTTGTTCAGCAACCCAGCCATTTTTGAAAGCAATACCAGGTCATAATAATAGATAGCTGTTGCTGTCGCAGCAATGGGAGTCAGTTGCGAGGGACCGGGATTTTTGGGCCCCAGGTCAAACCAGTCGCCCAGTCCATGAGATAAAATGTGGTTATCTGATTTGCTTTTCAGGTAGTCAACATACCGGCACATCATCGGCCAGGCTTCACGCATTACAAGTGTATCGCCATACCATCGATAGAGCATCCAGGGAAGGATAACCGATGCGCTTCCCCATTCCGGCGAATCACGGAATCCACCCGATGATTGTTTGTATTCGGGCGTAAACCCGGGAATCAGTCCCTGGTCGGTTTGTGATTCCATCATATCCTGTACCTGTTTACGATATAAATGATACAAGTTGAAATTGTAATGAAGTGAAGCTCCCATCAGATAAGTTTGCTCAAGCCATCCCAGTTTTTCCCTGTGCGGACAGTCCGTCACAACACTCTGCAGATTGCTTTTTATTGCCCATTTAATCAACTCATTTGTCTGGTTAAACAGTTCATATGAGCATTCAAAGCTTCCTGTAGCAGGAGATGAGTTCCGGGTGTGCAGCATGGTTAAGCCGGTAATGCGTGGTAAATCACGTTCTGAACCTGAGGAGTCAGGCACTGCACCTTCAACCTGAACGTATCTGAATCCATAATAGGTGAAACGGGGCTTCCAGGTTTCAACGTCATCGCCTTTTAATGTATAGGTAAAATAAAATGGTTTCCCTGAAGCATCCTGGTTAACCAGATTTTCTTCCGTAATCAACTCCCCGGGTATCAGCCGGATTTGTTGTCCTCTCTTTCCTTTTACTTTTAATTCCGGAATGCCGGAAGCGTTTTGTCCGAAATCATACAAAAATCCTCCTGTCGGCAAAGGGGTAATTTTTTTTACATCAATTTTTTCCATTACGGCTACCGGATAATCATGCTCTGCTTTCAGCCGGCCGGAAGGAGGCTCGATGAGCAGGGCATCCTGCCACGAGGAATCATCAAATTCAGGTTTGTTCCAACCGGTCTGCTCCATCCGTGCATCGTAATCCTCCCCACCATAAATGCTGGAATAGGTCACAGGGGATGGTGTGCATTTCCAGCTTTGGTCTGTCACAATGGTTTCGGTTGTTCCGTCAGCATAAACCAGTCTTAACTGGCAGATCAGGGAAGGTTCACCATAGGCTGTAATCAATTTGGCATATCGTTCACTGTTTATGTAATAAAATCCGTTTCCCACCATTACCCCAATGGCATTCATTCCATCCTTCAGGAGATTGGTTACATCATAGCAGTTATATAAAACAGACTTCTCATACCGTGTCCAGCCCGGTGACAGGAATGCCGGTCCTGCTTTATCTCCGTTTATTGTTGCTTCATACTGCCCCAAACCGCTGATAAAAAGACTGGCCCGCTCGATTTGTCTGCTTATGGTAAATTCTTTTCTGAAACAGGGTACAACGGTTCTTTCCTTTGCCCTGTCCTCCTCTGAACGTTTCTGCTCACCAAGCGGCATCCCTACGCCTGGGATCATCCTCATGGAATCGGGTAATGCCCGGTAGCCTATCCACCGGGCTTCTGCCCAGTCTTCAGCCCGGAGAAGTCCTGTTTCCCAGTAAGCAGGTTCACTCCATTCTGACACCTTGTTGTTTTCATCCCAAATCCTTACCTTCCAGTAGTAACGGGTGAAGGATTCCAGTTTTATACCCTCAGCCGGAACCTGAAATGATTGGTCAGATTTTACCTTACGGCTGTCCAGAATATCTGCAATACCCTTGTCCATGTTCTCTGGGCTGGAAGCAACAAGTATCTGGTAGGCTGATTGTTTTTTGTTGCGTTCAGAGGAGAGTAGAACCCAGCTCAGCCTGGGAATGGAGCTTTCCACACCCAGGGGATTCTCCCTGTAGTCGCATTTTAATCCGGATACCCGAATGCTGTCTGTGTTCCGGTCAGCACATGAAAAACAGAGAGAGCAGAATAAAACAATCAAAAAATAACTTTTTACGAAGAGTACAGAACCTGATTTTTTGTTGTGATCCATAGGGAAATGAGTTTGAATTTTAAAGTACCGCAAGGAATGAGTCTGCCTGGTTGTTTTTTATACTTTCATATGGCAAGCGCAGAAACTATTGCCGGATAATTTTCCCTTTAGTTTCGGATTCTTTAACCGGGTTAACTGTTATCAGGGATACCGGTCCGAATAATCCCGATTTGAGCAGAGGAACTTCCTTCCAGGGGGCGTGAATAAAAAATCCATTCTTCACCACGGTTGATTTTATATTGGTGCTGGTATATTTCTCCCCGGTACGGGCATCACCTGCAAGTCGGTTCGACCAGGTATTGGCAATTTCAACAACCAGTTTGTTGGGTCCGGGTTTTAAGATTTTCGTCACATCGAAACGATAAGGCCTTGTCCAGGTAATGCCTAAAGGCACATCGTTCAGCCACACTTCACCAACATTTGACAGATCACCCAGGTCAAGAAAGATTTTCGGGTTGGGCAGGGCATTGGAATTGATTTCGTAAACAAATGACTTTTCATAGCGGGCAATGCCGGAAAAATACTTTATCCCCTGGTCGTCCGACGCTGGCCATGACATCAGTTCCGGGAATACCGCTCTTGCCGGGGCTCCCCATCCTTCCGGGAAAAATACTTCCCAGGCACCCTTCAGCCTTTCCTCCTTAACCATGTTGTTTACGGTTTTTGTTTTTTCATTATTAGACAATTCCACAGTTCCGTTTTCCCAGAAACATACTCCGCCGGCGGAATATGAGAGTAGTGGCGGATGTCCTGCGGAGCCTGCCGCCTGGGTGAACATGGGGCTGTATTTTCCGGGCTTAAATACTACAAAAGTGCTTCCGTAGGGAGCCAGGGTAACCGGCAGATGGATATATTTTTCCTTCTGGTTAAATATCTGCACGGGAATGATGTCTCCGGAAACAGGATCCCAGATTTCCGGAATTTTGTTTTGCTGCCTGAAGTTTACTTCTCTGGAAATCCATTTGTCAGTTGTATTTCTGATAAAATAAAAATCCATATCTTTTTCAGCATAATGTATGTAATCAAGCAAAAACAGCTCCTTTCCGGAATAGTTAAAATCGGGGACAATATTCAGTTTTGCGAGCATTGAACCAGGTTCGATTCCGGAATAGACTTTTGCTTCCTTTTTCTCCAGGGCATCTTCATGATAATCTGTCCATAATGTATCAAGTATTTTTTTCATGTCCGGCATTTCCGTGCTGACTTTTCGGGCTGCCACTCTGTCCGGCTTATCGCCAATGATTACGGCTCCCTCTGCGGCCAGTTCATTGAGTTTTAGCAATACCTCCGGATTTATTTCAGACTCAGGGGTTAACGCGAGCATACCAAATTCTGCACCCGTTTCGGGCAAAAGGAGTTTTCCCTCTTTTACATTGATTTTTTTCAGTATTTCGGTATTGACAATTTCGTAATCATAACCCGTACCGGCGGTAAAACGGCTGTTTTTGTGCCCTCCGTAGTTAGGAATAGTATCCCCGTAATAGTAAAGTACATCGGCAACAAATTCCGCTTCCTGAAGGATGAACGAGATTCGGGAGATATACTCATTGAACGGTTTTACTTTTGGCCACCAAACCCTTTTGTCATTATAGTGGGTGCCTGCATGATAAGCGATACCCGGGAAACCTGTTCCTGCCGGATTATGCGCAGAACCATGTACGACCACTTTATTCATTCCTTCACAAAATGCCCTGTCGCCCATGGGTTTCATGTCAGAAGGTCCTTCCTGCCAGTGCTGAAACGTGGTAAAAGCTTCCATTTCAACAATTCCCCGGTTATAGATGTGTGATGCTGCCGACACCTCTTTGACCACCCTTGAAATGTTAATGCCCTTATCATTAAACCGGGCGTGATTGATCCAGAATTCTCCCCGGGGAAGATCCAGAGCTCCCAGTGCTTTCAGCGGCTCAACCGGTACGTTGTGTAAAGGAAGACCCGGTCCTCCTGCTTCACAATTGTTCTGAATCCCATGTTGATTGCATATCTCTTTAGACTTTTTATAAAAGTTATTGATCATCAATTCGGATATGGTCTTTTGAAAATCAGCTTTAAAATCTGCTGTAAGCTCCGGAGAAAAAAAGTCATCGGAGAAGACAGCGGGAAGAAATTTTTCCACAGGATAGCCGTTGATCTGCGCAAATACTTGCGGCAGGGTGGTAGTCCATGTCAGTGCTTTGGCTTCATAACTGGCCATATACAGACTTTT
>JAQVON010000104.1 GCA_028702595.1 Mariniphaga sp.
ATATATTCTTCGCGGAACTCATCGATTTTGTTGGTAAACTTCCCAATTCCGGGCTTAATAAGTAATCCGCCACCTTTCCCCTTCGATCCGGCGCCTCCGATCCGTAAATGGGAAAACCCTTCAATAAACTGGTCTTCATAATAATACCCGACATGCGAATTGCCCTCGGTTTCGGGCGAAAGGTGGACCAAACCAAACGGATAGGTTGCTCCCGGATAAAGTTGCCCGTTATCGCCTTCGGTACATATAAACGGATCGACATATTTCAGCGGGTCGATTGGTTCACTTTTTCCGGCTGTCTGACATGCTTCCAGGCTTGTAAAAATCAGCAAAGCAAGTACAATATTTATCCATCTTCTCTTGCCAAAGCCAGTATAATTTTTTCGATATAATTTCATAATCCAATATTAATTTAGTTAGAAGAATACGGCCCGTGAACGCCCGTTACCTTAAAATTTTCTTCCGAATCGTCGAGGATATAAATCATGTAGCTGTTTCCGCCCGGAGCTACGCGAATCACAATATGTCCCTGGCGGCTTTTCATATCGTCGATGCGCGAACCGATAACAGTATGGGTTGCCTCCATTATGTTTGTGGAAAAAGCATCGCGCGGGCCGGGGTAGGTCCAGGTTGACATCATCCGGGCAATGACTGACGGTGAAGGATGGCTGGGTGCCCAACTCAGAATGACATGCACCCGTGGCCTGACCGCCTGGAGAAATGAATGTCCCATGGCATCGTAATAAGCGTGGTGGTTGGCCACGCACACATCCACCGGTCCGGTAACCAGCCCCACCGGGGTTTCAATGTCGCGCCAGGAGCCCGGGGCACCGGTGGTAATGTCGCCGCCGTTGAAATAATCGAATTTACCGTACGACAACCGGAAAGCGCAACTAAGCTGATTCTCTCCGGGATATTCCGAAGTTTCCAGGCTTTCCAGCGGCGGAAAATGGTTTCGTTCGTTGTTGCCCACACCAGTCCATACATGGCCGTTGGCAGCGATATTTCTTATTTCGAAGTTGGAATATTTTTCCGGCTGGTTCACCAAAACAAACTGATCATTCCGCCCAACCCGGAATTGTTCTGCAACAGCTCCCTGTTTTTCCATTTTCCATTTTACAAACCGGATGTAATTATCCAGATGATCGGCAACCTGAGGCGAGGGCCAGTTGTATTCGGGCCAGCCCCGATCGATGAGTTTGGAGAAAGGAATATTTTCCCCTACTTCGGTAACGCCGGTCAGAAAATAACCGCCCCCTCCTGATGTTTTTTTTTCTGAGGAACGGGTTCCCATGTGATCGTCGTGAAAATGCGTCAGGAAAATATAATCCAGCTTTTTTTCATTTCTGCTTGGAAAAAAATGCAGGATGTACCGCGAAATCCATTCGCCGGGCGAACGGCTGTCGTTGGGCCTTGCGTCGGTAACGCGCGGTTTCGGGCGGTTGGTTGCACCGGCATCAACCAGCATCGTAGTGCCGTCAGGGAGGATAAAAAATGATGACTCGCCTTTTCCGGTGTTGATGTGATGAATATCGAGAAAACCTTCCTTCCAGCCGGAAAACTCATCGCCTGCTTTAATCTGTGCTTGTCCAACAACAGATATTAACGATGTGACAAAAATTCCAATAATTAACAACATCATTATAATTGTATTATTCTTTTAAAGTACCGTAATAACCCCTTCCAATTTTGTGTCAGCGGCATGTTTTCCAATGAATACTATAAATTCACCGGGTTCCACAACATATTCCAGATCGCGGTTCCATAGTCCAAAACTTCGATAGGGCAGGGGCAATACAATTTCCTTACTTTGGCCAGGATTGAGTGTTACCCTTTTGAAGGCCTTTAGTTCTATGACCGGACGGACGACCGAAGCCAGTTCGTCGTGGATGTATAATTGTACAACTTCATCCCCTCTTACTTTTCCTGTATTTTTCAGGGTGAACCTGATTTCGGCAATTTCGTCTTTTTTTATTTCGGAAGGTAAAACCAGGTTGGAGTATTCGAATGAGGTATAACTCAATCCGAAACCGAACGGGAACATCGGCTTTCCATCATCGTCGTTATAGGCATAGCCGCGCCCCGATGGCTTAATGTTGTAATAAGCCGGCAATTGCCCGGCGTGACGTGCCCACGTAAATGGCAGGCGACCTCCCGGGTTGTTGTCGCCAAACAAGGTTTCGGCAATGGCAATAGCACCCTGTTCTCCGGGGTACCAGGCTTCCAAAAGTGCATCGACTTTGTCGATCCAGTTTCGTACATCCACGGTGGAACCGTTTTGCAGCACCACCACGGTTTTTGTTCCGCTGGCCGCCAGTTCAGCAATCATTTTTTCCTGGTTGAGATCGATGATCGGAGCTTCAGAGTCTTCCACAATCATGGCGTTGTCGAGACTTTTTGCCGCTCTCACCGGTTTGGATGGTAAAGCCAGCAAACTGCGGTCGTGCCCTTCACCTTCCCTTATTGAGCCAAAGAAAATTACCACGTCACAGGTTTTTGCCAGTGAAACGACATCGGTACCCGGCTGGTGTAAAACAACTTCTGTTTTCCGCTCCAGTCTTTTAACAAGCGCCTGGTAAGGAGTAGGCGCGTCATCACCTTTCCATCCTCCATAGGGGCCGGAATAATCGCCCAGGCTGAGGACATTGGCAGCGGGACCAAATAAACCTAAACGTTCAATTTTGGAATCTGACAGCGGAAGTATGTCGTTTTCGTTTTTCAGCAGGGTCATCACTTTCCGTGCGGCCTCCAGCGCCAGTTGTTTATGATCGGGACAGCGAACTATCTGGTCGGCTTCGGCCACATCGACAAAAGGATCGTCAAACAAACCCAAATCGAATTTGCAGGCGAGTACCCGGCGCAGCGATTCGTCGATCTGTTTTTCTAAAATACGCCCATTTTGAACCTGTTCCAGCAGATCGGGGTAGCCGCGGGGCAAATCGACGTCGAGCCCGGCATTGAAACATTGTGCCTGCGCATCAGGGAAACTTTCAGCCACCTTATGTGCTTTAAAAACGCCGTTTACTCCGCTGTAATCCGATACCACAAAACCTTTAAAGCCCCACTCGCCGCGCAGGATATCGTTTAGTAACACGCTGTTGTTATGGCACGGAACGCCGTCGATGGAATTGTATGCTGCCATGATCGAACTAGCACCACCCTCCACAATGCAGGCCCGGAACGGTTCGAGAAAGGTTTCGCGAAGTACCCGCCACGAGTTGTCCGATGCGTACGAATCGTGTCCGCCGTCGCTGTAATTGTCTGCAAAATGTTTGGGAGTGGCAATTACACCGCCCTGTTCGAGTGCTTTAACGTATGCAACACCCATTCGGGAGGAAAGAAAAACATCTTCACCGTAACTCTCTTCGGTACGTCCCCAGCGCGGATCGCGGGAGATATTTACCACAGGCGCCAACACCTGGCGAACACCGACGGCACGCAACTCTTTGGTAACTGCCTGCCCAACCCGAAAATAAAATTCATCGTCGAAAGCAGCAGCCATCCCGATGCTTTGCGGGAAACACGTAGCACTGCCCCACTGGGCGCCATGCAGCGCTTCGCCGTGCTGAAGCACTGGAATTCCCCAACGGCTGGCTTCCATCGATTTCCGGGTGTCGGCATTGATGGCTTCAGCGCAAGCGCTGGCCGTAACCGGTTCCTTAGCGTCCCTGTGCATAAAATGCCCGATGTTACGTACATTTCCTACTCTGAAATCACGGTCGTTGTACTCGTGCATAAATTTCATCTGGCTGCGCAGTTGAAAAACTTTTTCTTCCAGCGTCATCCGGTCAATGAGGTCATCGACTCTTTTTTTTACGGGTAATGATGGATCCTGGTACAGATAGTTCTGCTGAGCGTAACCCTGCAAATTTCCAAGGAATAAAATAATAATCCAGATAAAAAATTTGTTGTTCATTTTAACATATTAAAGTTTTAAGTTTATAAACTTATGAAACGGATAGTTTATCCCTATCAGATAAAAATATGTCGTTTCATCTTTTGCCTTTTATAAAAAAAGTTCCCGATTCGAAATTAATGTAACATCCAATCCTTCAACAACCACGGATTGTACAATTTTATCACCACGTTTGATTACGTAATTTTGCCTTTCCTCATTTACATTCCACAAAAGCGCTTTGCCTTCATCCGGATACCATGAAAATATTACCGGTGTTTCCCCTTCTGCATAAGGAATATTATTCAGTGTTGGGATTATACGTTTTTTTAAGGCAAAAATATCGACCAGAGTTTCATTCAATTCAATAAATTCGTCACCCTGTATTCCTGCTTCTTTTCGAACAACTAAATTATTACTCTTCGCTGTAACTCTTTCTTCAACAACAGATTTTGCATCCTCGTCTGAAAGAAATATCCAACCATCTTCGGTAACATCATCAATAACTTCAAACGGAATTCCGGAAGCAAGGAACAGGCTGAATGGTTTATCGTGTCCTACCAGCCGGCTGTCCCACCCCCAAAAGTGTTTAAATGGTCCGACTGTTTTTAAACCTGCGATTTCTTCGTGTATGTGGGCAGACTTTTTCATTGCCGGGGCAAGTGTTTTCCAATGCTCAACAGGGAAATGCTGGAGCCCACTCATAAACATGGTGTTTCGAACATCTGAAAACAATGAAACAGACAACTTAGCCGCCATATTTTTTGCAGACAATTCATCTTGCGGATAGGCAGTCGTTTCGCTATACGCCAGTTCAGGCTTAATAAAACGCATGTGAAATAAGGCGCTAAATAATTCGTCGGTTTTGCCTTTAATATTCCCAAAATTTTTATCGCTAAACATCATCTCCCCCACTCGAAAAGGAACATTACGATATTTATCCAAAGCAATACCGGCTTTCTCGGCGCCAAGATACATCACCATAATCCCTGTTTCCATTTGTGGAGTGGCTTTTTGAAGGGACACAAACATATTGTTTACTTTATCACAGATAAATTCAACCCACGAACGAAGTACTTTTGAGGGATTTCGTTTCTCTACAGAATCAATTAATATATCCCAATCAGCAGCCGGGTAATTATATTTTTGCAGAAATTCATTTTTACATTCGTCGCAAAAACAGCCGCCAATTGTTCCGGGATACCTGGCGAGACGAAAATCGTCATCGAGAAAAAGAGTGTCAAATCCTTCGTTAGCAAGTAGTTTATTCGCCTCAATATTATCTTCCACAACCGGTGCATGAATAGAAGTTCCTGAATATAAACTCCCATCATAATCACAGGCATTTTTCCAGCTTTGTTTCTTTTCAGACCATGTACCATCTGATGGGTCAATAGCGTTTCCCGGGTGCCCCAGGGGAACAGTCAGTACATGAGGGTTAAATCCTTTCGATTCCAGAAAGTCTGCTGATTCTCTCAGTTCTTTAGGTGTGTGGTACCACTTGCCCTGAAGGTAAGATGCCATCCAAACATCCGAAACACCAGCTTCTTTCATCAAACCAATAAGTTCCGGATTCTTTTTCCAGGCTTCAGCCTGCAAACTTATATGAAAACGACGAACCTGACTTTTACTGCGAGCGGCAAAAAGCTGGTTTACCAAAAGGCCATTTCCACCCAAAACCGCACCTGAAACCATCAGTTGGTCGATAAATTTTCGTCTGGATATTGAGTTTATATTTTTCATTCTGTAAATGCATTAACCAATGGACTTCCGGTAATCCATTCATTTAACTCAAACCCAAACAACCAGCCTACAGTTGGCGCCAGGTCGTAAATAAAAACCGGATGTTCAATTTTGTATCCTTTTTTTACCCCTTTCCCAGAAATAATAAACGGTACAATCATTTCATCGGGATGGGAACGTCCGTGACTTTTTTCAAACCCTCCGTGGTCGGAAACCACAAAAACTACTGTTTCTTCAAATATTCCGGCTTCTTTCAGTTTTTCAATAAAAACACCCACCAGGCTGTCGGCCTTTTCAATCGCTTTTGCATATTCTTCTGAACGGTAGCCGCCGTGGTGACCGGCATGGTCAACGTGATCCAGATGAACAAAGGTAAAATCAGGTTGTTTTTCGACCAGAAATTCGCAGGCCATTTCGGTAGCAGCATCCTCGGAATCACCCGGTTTACTTACGTCGCACACTCCTTTTTCAAAAAAATTACTTAGTGTGCCCCAATGATAAAAAGCACCGATAACCGCATCGGGGATATGTTTGCGGGTTTCACCGAATATGGTGGGAAACATGTCGTGTTCACCCTTAAATACAGGCTGCAACAGTTTGTTTTCAACTGTCCAGCCATTATTCCCCACACCGTGTTTCTCGACGGTAGCGCCGGTAATCATCGAACTCCATGCCGGTCCGCTGCTGCTCGGCAGGATGGTTCTCGCATCCATCGACCAGGCACCGTTTTTTTTCAATTCATCCATGTTGGGAGTTTGAGCCATCTCCAGCCCGTGTGCTCCCATTCCGTCGATACCGATAACCAATACATGAGATGCTTTTCTGTCTTTTTTTTCAGCTTTCTGACAGGAATAAAATCCGGTTATTCCTATCATTAGCAACAAAATAAATCTTTTCATAATTTTCATTTTATATTTTCTACTTTAAAATTATATAATCCCCTGATAATTTATTTCTTAAAACAGAAGAATACCTTCTTTCCCTTCATACAGAAACGTATATTTTTCTGTTTTAGTCCTGTCGTGTCCTCCCCCATTCCGGGCATCGGCAACCACAATCTGGAAAAAACGCTTTTGCAGACATCCCGGATAATTGCCTTCCGACTTACCGATTATGACTTTCTTTTCTGCGTCGTTATAGCGGATAGGAATTTTTTGAAATTGCCCTTTTTTATAATTAAAGTTGTTGTTTTCATCTTTATAAATAGTAAAAGAGGCATCGGCACCCGGATAAATCCGCAGTTCAACCGGGTCAGCCGTTTTTTCGGTGCTATACTGCATTTCCGGCCCCATGGGGATAATCGAACCGGCTTTTACAAACAGCGGCATTTTTTCAATAGGGGCATCTGCAATAATTTCCTGTCCGCCGTTATACATTTTCCCTGTCCAGAAATCGAACCAACGGCAACCTTCCGGCAAATAAACCCTGCGGCTGGTTGCACCGGCTTCGGTTACCGGACAAACCAAAAATTCGCGACCAAACATAAACTGGTCGGTTATGTTGTAAACTTTAGGATCGTTCTTAAAATCGAACGGCAAGCCACGCATAATGGTAAATCCGCTGAAAGTAACCTGAGCCGAAAGCGAATAAATATACGGCAACAACCGGTAACGCAGATTGATAAATTCGGTGAGGATTTTCTGGTTTTCCGGTCCGTATGACCAAATTTCATTAGGCCCGGTTCTGTCTCCGGGGAATCGCCTGCCGTGAGCACGAAAAACAGGACAAAAAGTACCATACTGAAACCAGCGGGTAAACAGTTCCCGGTAAGCAGGGTCTGCGGGATTACCCCCTTTGTAGCCGCCAATGTCTGTAGTCCAGTACGGAAGTCCTGACATGCAAAAATTCAATCCCGCGGGAATCTGTCTTTTCAGCTCGGCAAAGTTGGTTTCAATATCACCCGACCACACGGTGGTCCCGAATTTTTGTTGCCCGCTGAATCCTGAACGGGTCAGTATAAATACTCGTTTGTCAAAGTCTTTCACCTGATTTTCATAAACGCTTTTTATGCTGAAATAAGAATATGTATTCAGGTATTTTGCAGCAGGTCCGAGGTAGCATTTGCTTTTTATTAAGTCGGTCCAGTCTTCCGGTTCGGTAGCATCAAACCACCAACCGTTTATGCCTTTTTCGAGGTAGGATTTCTTGAGTAATTCGTAGTACAACTTTCCTGCCTCCGGGTTATATGCATCATAAACCTGAGAATCGAAAGCCGCCATAACATCGAGCAAATAGCCTTTGTTTTCAAACAGTTTCCAGTTTTTCGTTTCAGGCGTAAACGAAGGCCATACCGAAACCAATAATTTACAATTGTATTTTTTATGCAGTGTTTCGATCATTTTTTCCGGGTTTGGAAAATCCTCTTCATCGAAAACAAAAGAGCCGAATCCCTGATTTCCCCAATGGTAATAATCGAGAATGATAACATCCATAGGAATCTTCAAGGCACGCTGTTTTTTCACAACACCCATTAATTCTGCTTCGGAACGGTAACGGTTGCGGCTTTGCATATACCCCAGGGCCCAACGCGGGTACATCGGGGCCTCACCGGTTAATTCCCGGTTCTGTGAAATGATCTCATCGAACGTTTCTCCTTTTATAAAATAATACTGGATTTTATCGCCAATACCAGACCAGAGATAAGAACTATCGGCAACATCGTTAAAAACTGTTCGGGAATAATTGTCCCACAACAGTCCGTATCCTTCGGTGGATAAAAGAAAGGGAACAGAGACTTTTACATTTTCCTGAACCAGTTCAATTTTCAAACCCCGCAAGTTAAGCTTTCCGTGGGGGTGCTGCCCCAGTCCAAAAAGCGCTTCGTCCTGTTTCCAGTTAAAATTCTGGATAACGTGGTTTTGTTTCCCTGCATAATCATTTTCAAAAGGAATCAGATCGTTTTCGGTTGCTGAAAGTAAAAGGTGGTTTTTCCGGTCAAAAAAACTGATTTTCCCCGAAGACAGTTCCACAGAAACAAGCAGGCTGTCGGTCATAAGCTCAAGACAATTCCGCTTTTTCGTAAATAAAAAATCCGCTTTATCCGGGGAATTTTTTTCCACAACCAGGCTCGGGACATTTAGAGCCGAATCGGACTGCGAAATGGCTACTTTTATAACATTCGGAGAAAAAACTTCAAGCGCCATTTTTTTCCTGGCTTCCCTTTTTTTTGTGTCCGGAAATTCAATAACCAATCCGGTTTCGGTTTTTCTGATTTTCGATTTTGAACAGCCCGAAAAAATAGCGAGAAACAGCAATAAAAAACAGATTTTTTCTTTCATCCCTTTAATTTT
>JAQVON010000105.1 GCA_028702595.1 Mariniphaga sp.
CGTTGGCATTACGTCTGCTGAACAGTCAGTGCTATATCCTTGATCCACAAACCCCGTTTATACCTACATCGCCCATCTACGGTATGGGTCACGGAAATTATACTTTTCGTGATTTTGATGGAAAAACGGAAGTGTATCAATGGATGCCCCGGAGCAATAGCACTGCATATACTGAGTTTGGCATGCCAGGTCCATCGCCTGTAGAAATATTGGAATCCATCATTCCTGCCGAAGAATTATTCCCACCCATGCCGGGGACAAGCTGGGAATCTCATCATGCTTTCAAAGCTTGGGTAGGTGATACCTGGTTAATGAAAGACATGCTTATTGATTATTTTGGAGAGCCAGAAAGCCTGGAAGAGCTGGTTGCAAATGGTCAATGGATACAGTGTGAAGGATATAAATGTATATATGAGGAGGCACGGCGTCAAAAACCCTGGTGTTCCATGGCACTCAACTGGTGTTATAATGAACCCTGGCCTACTGCTGCGAATAATAGTTTAATTAATTATCCATCGAAACCCAAACCTGCTTTTTACGCTGTTTCAGAATCATGCCGGCCGGTGCTGGCAAGTGCCAGGATTCAAAAATTCAGCTGGGAAACAGGTGAGAAGTTTACTGTTGGACTTTTCCTGCTCAACGATCAATATGAAGAAATTGGAGCAGGGAAAATGACGGTTTTTCTGCAATCGGGAAATGAAAAGATTGAGATTGGATCGTGGAATTATTCAGGAACCAGGCCAAACCAAAACCTTGAGGGACCCTTAGTTGAAACGGTTTTACCCGACTTCCTGCCCGGAAAAATGACACTGGCTGTTGAGGTGGAAGGCCATCCTGAGTGGAATTCAGAATATGTGCTCTTGAAGTATTGAAAAAATACCAGAAGCCTATTTTAATGTAAACTCAGCTGAGACAGTTACTTTGATGTTTTTCCTGGCTGAGCTTGTGTTGTGTATTCCATATCCGGCTACTTCAGTGGAGTATGGCTCAGTAATCTGGAATACACCTGCACGGGCAGAGATCAGTTTATCTACGTTGAGATGGGTAGTGGAGGTGATCTCTTCAGCTCGTTCATAAGCATTCTGTGTCGCTTTCCCGAGTAATTGTTTTTTGATCTCCTCAATTTCACTGCTGAAAAATTCCATGGTGGAGTTATCGAAAATGACGCCACCATTAACAAAAAGTTTTGGATCAATAGCCAGTTGTTCAACCTTTTCTATGTCGCCCGAAACGATATAAACACGTTGATCCAGTGTGTAGCCGACATGACCATTTTGACCATATTCCCGATTTACATTTACAGGGAATACTTTAAACTCAGAGGTTTTGATCCCTGTTTCTTCCCATAATGCCTGGAATTTTTCCAGCTTCCCTGCCATCGTTAGGTATCCATCCTGAGTGCCATTCAGAGAAACGCGCTCAGAAAAACTTACCGACCATTTTACAATATCGCTCTTAAACTCTTCGGTGCCATATCCTACAACACGTACAGTTTGTTGTACTTTCCTTGATTGCTGGAAGAACCAACCCCATAGACCAAAGGCGATAATCACCGAAAAGCCCAGAATAAATGCCCAGGAATTTTTCATTAGAATAAAATTTATTTCGAGTATTGTATTTTTAGTAAATATACAACTAAGTTCGCATTAATTTTCATTGTTCATAGAATTTATGAGTAAGATTCTTTCTTTTCTTTTGTACTCTTTGATTATTCCCGTTAATGAAAAGTTGTCAGAAGGCAGTGGGATTTACCCCACCACCACATTAATGATTTTTTTAGGAACAAGGATGAACTTACGGACTTTTTTCCCGGCTAACCATTTTTGAGCTTTGGGCTCATTCAGAATGATCCTTTCTATTTCGGGTTGTGACATATCGACGGGCACTTCCATTTTAAACCTCATTTTGCCGTTAAATGACACCGGGTATTCGAACGAATTCTCCACAAGCAGATTTTTATTGGCAACAGGCCAGGGTTCATAGGCCAGAGTATTTTTATTCCCGTAAATTGACCAGAGTTCTTCTCCCAGGTGAGGTGCAAAAGGCGACAGGATTTTAGCAAATGTTTCTGCAGTGTTCCTGGTAACTTTCCCTTTTTTAATAGCCAGATTATTAAGCACCATCAGAGCTGAGATGGCGGTATTAAACTTCAGGTTTTTGATATCAGTGGTTATCTTTTCAATGGTTTGGTGGAGCAGTTTTGTCACTTCCGTATCTTCTTCATCCTCAGTAAGATGATTCGTGTCGGCAAAAAATCGGAATGCACGGTTTAAAAAGTTAAAGACCCCTTTCACTCCGTTTTCAGTCCAGGGTTTTCGTTCATCGAGAGGTCCCATGAACATTTCATAAAGGCGAAGAGAATCGGCTCCAAAACGTTCAATTACATCATCGGGGTTTACAACATTTTTCAACGATTTTGACATTTTTGCCACAATCTGTTTCAGCTCTTCGCCTGTGGTTTTATGGAAATATTTACCTTCCCGTTCTTCTACCAGATCGGAAGTAACTTTTGCTCCGGTTTTAGTCTCATAAGCAAAAGCGAGAATCATTCCCTGGTTATACAATTTTTTAAAGGGTTCGTCGGTAGAGACTATTCCCAGATCGAATAGTATTTTATGCCAGAACCTGGAGTAAAGCAGGTGGAGCACTGCATGTTCAGCGCCGCCTACATAGAGGTCAACAGGCATCCAGTATTTTTCTTTTTCAGGGTCAAAAATTTGTTTTTTATTTTGGGGGTCAATAAACCGGAGATAATACCAGCACGACCCTGCCCATTGTGGCATCGTATTGGTTTCTCTGCGTCCTTTCCTGCCATTTTTGTCGGTTACCTGAAGCCATTCTATGGCATTTGACAATGGAGATTCACCTGAATCCCCGGGAGAATATTTTTCTAATTCGGGAAGCAGCAGGGGTAATTCATCATCCTGGAGAAGGGATACTTCTCCATCTTCCCAATGAATGACGGGGAAGGGTTCACCCCAGTAGCGCTGTCGACTGAACAGCCAATCGCGCATCTTAAAGTTTACTGTTGCTTTACCTATCCCTTTGTTCTCCAGCCACTCAATTGTTTTATTTATACCGGCTTCTTTGTTTAATCCATTGATATCCAGTTCTGTGTCGATACATGCAGAGTTGATGTATTCGCCATCTTCTGTCCAGCATTTTTTTCCTGCCAGGATTTCCTCGCGTCCTTCCACTTCTTTGGGATCGAGTATACAAATGATTGGGATATTGTACTCCTGTGCAAATTCAAAATCGCGGGTGTCGTGAGCAGGAACAGCCATAATAGCGCCGGTTCCGTATCCCATCAAAACGTAGTCGGCAATCCAGACAGGGATTAATTTCTTGTTAACAGGATTAATGGCATACCGGCCGGTAAATACTCCTGTTTTCTCTTTGGCCAGGTCGGTACGGTCCAGGTCTGATTTAAGAGCAGCTGCCTGGATGTATTTTTCCACAGCTTCTTTTTTGTCAGGCATGGTAATATCTTTGGCCATTTCATGTTCGGGGGCAATAACCATATAGGTTGCACCAAATAGCGTGTCGGGGCGGGTAGTATAAACCCGAAGATTTTTATTGAGTCCGTCAATTTGAAAGTCGATCTCTGCTCCGGTTGATTTTCCAATCCAGTTTTTTTGCATATCGATAACTCCTGCCGGCCAGTCGAGTCCATCCAGCCCCTGAAGTAATCTTTCTGCATAGTGTGGAATGCGGAGCATCCATTGTTTCAGGTTTTTTCTTATTACAGTATGTCCGCATTTTTCGTGAGCTCCATCAGTAAGCACTTCTTCATTTGCGCATACTGTTTTACAGGAATTACACCACCAAACCTGGGCATTATCATAATAGGCAAGGCGTTTTTCAGCAATATAATTTTTCACAGCTTGTTGTCCTTGCTTTTGTATCTCTTCCGGGATCTGGAGTTCAGAAACAGGTCTGCCTTTCCCGAGGTTTTTATCGAACCATGTATTGTAAAGTTGTTTGAATATCCATTGTGTCCATTTGAAATAATCAGGATCAGTTGTATTTATTTCGCGGTCCCAATCGTAGCTTAACCCGATTGCCTTTATTTGCCGGCGAAAATTATCACAATTTTTATTTGTAGTGACTGCCGGATGCGTTCCGGTTTCCATGGCATATTGTTCTGCCGGCAAACCAAATGCGTCGTAACCCATAGGATGAAGGACATGATAACCTTTCATTCTTTTGTACCGGCTAATGATATCGGTTGCTGTGTAACCTTCAGGATGCCCAACATGTAGTCCGGCACCCGAAGGGTAGGGGAACATGTCGAGAATATAATATTTTGGTTTTGAGAAATCGTCGGGTGTTTTAAATGTTTTGTTTTCTTCCCAGTATTTTTGCCATTTAGACTCTATTTCCGAAAAATTGTATTCCATTATTTTTGATTAAACTGAATTAAGGTGCAAAGATAGGAAAATGATTTTCGGGAGGGATTGATTTGTGTTGTAAAAAAGTAATCGAGTGAATTCTGTACCGACCTGCAGGTTACGAAACAGAATTTTCAAGATAGTAGTAACAGGGATCGTTTTCACGCAGGTTCTTCCTGGCATCAGATGTTTAAAGGTTTATTCCATCAGCTTTTTAAACCTGGGATTGGAGCAGGTTGTTATATAGCGTTCTGATCGAAGGTGTTCCCGTTTCTTATGTCTCCGGTTGTGAAGCCTTTTTTGAACCAGCTCATGCGTTGGGCAGATGTTCCGTGAGTAAATGAATCGGGAACCACATAGCCCTGTGATTGCATTTGAATCCGGTCGTCACCTACTGCTTGAGCCGCGTTCATTGCTTCTTCGATATCGCCTTTTTCCAAAATATTTTTCATTTTTTGGGCGTGATGGGCCCAGATTCCTGCAAAAAAATCGGCCTGCAATTCGAGCCTGACTGTAAGTTCGCTATATTGCTTCTGACTGACTTGCTGACTGAGGGAGTTCATTTCCTCAAGTGTGCCGAACAGGTTTTGTACGTGATGTCCCACCTCATGAGCAATGATATAGGCAATGGCAAAATCACCCTGTGCTCCTAATCTTTGTTGCAGCTGTTCAAGAAAGAGCAGGTCGATGTAAACGCGATCATCTCCGGGACAGTAAAAAGGACCAGTTGCAGAAGATGAAAATCCACAGGCTGAATTGACCTTGCCGCTAAACAGTACCAGTTTGGGTTCCCGGTATTGCATTCCCATTTCATTGAATAATTTATGCCAGACATCCTCTGTGTCGGCCAAAACAACTGAAACAAACTCTGCCAGTTCTTCTTCGTGAGGAGTTGGCTGATATTCCGTGGAGGATTCTGTCTGCCCTGAATCAAACTGCAGGAAACTCAAAGCCATCTGGGGATCTCCTCCAAGCAAAACATAAATGATTATTCCGACCACTCCCAATAGTCCCCCTCTGATCCCAATCTTTTTACCGGTACTTAAGCCTCGCCGGTCCTCAACATTCGAACTTTGTCGCCTTCCTTTATATAACATTGCATTACCGTTTTAATCATTCTGTCTTTCTTCGATCCATCTTCTCGTAGGGTAAAAATTTTCATGAACAGGACCCGATTTCGCTGCTTACAAATTTTGAGCAGAAAGGTAAATTTTTTTTTTTAATGAGAAGCTTCAGTATTTGAAAAACGTATGGGCATTTAAGTCGATTTTTTAACTTAAAATTAAAAAAAAGTAATTTTATTTGGTTGTTTTGCTTTCAGTTTGTAATCTAAAATTGAATTATCATACATTTGTGTTAATTTAAACATTCAGGAATTATTTATAAATAATTTTCAAAATGGGAGAAAAGTTACGGGTAGAGTATACAGAACAGACTAAAACAGATATTTTATGAATTTAAAGGATCCAAAACAATTTACAGCGGATTTTATGGCTTATATTCAAGCAAGAAATCCAGGCGAAAAAGAGTTTCACCAGGCAGTATTAGAGGTTGTTGAAACGCTTTCGGAGTTTTTAATCAAGAATCCGAGGTACATTCATTCCAAGATATTGGAACGGATGGCAGAACCTGAGCGGGTGATTCAGTTCAGGGTTCCCTGGATTGACGATAATGGGAATATTCATTTAAACAGGGGATATCGTGTTGAAATGAATAGTGCCATAGGGCCGTACAAAGGCGGATTACGTTTTCACCCAACTGTTAATTTGGGAATTTTCAAGTTTCTTGCGTTTGAGCAGGTATTAAAAAACAGTTTGACCTCTCTGCCTATGGGTGGCGGGAAAGGGGGATCCGATTTTGATCCCAAAGGGAAATCAGATAATGAAGTGATGCGTTTTTGTCAGAGTTTTATGACAGAACTATCCCGTCATATTGGTCCGAATACGGACATACCTGCCGGAGATATTGGCGTTGGAGGCCGTGAAATTGGTTTTTTGTTTGGACAGTACAAAAGGTTGCGTAATGAGTTTACCGGGGTTTTAACCGGTAAGGGAGTAGGTTGGGGTGGATCGTTGATCAGACCGGAAGCTACAGGCTATGGTGCTGTTTATTTTGCCGAAGAAATGTTGAAAACCCGGGGAGATAGCATCAAAGGAAAAACAGTTGCAATTTCCGGTTCCGGTAATGTGGCTCAGTTTGCTGTGGAAAAAGTTTTGGAAATGGGAGGTAAACCAGTTAGTTTGTCGGATTCCAATGGGACAATATTTGATCCAGACGGGTTTGACCTGGAAAAACTGGAATATATAAAGCTGCTTAAGAATGCATACCGGGGAAGGATAAGGGAATATGCTGACAAGTATGATGTTCCCTACTATGAGAATAAAAAACCCTGGGGTATCAAGTGCGATGTGGCCATGCCCTGTGCTACTCAGAATGAAATAAGCGGAGAAGCAGCGGTTACCTTGCTCAAAAATGGCTGTACTGTTGTGGCGGAAGGTGCAAATATGCCATCGACATATGATGCCGAACACGCATTCCTCGATGCTAAAATATTATACGCCCCCGGAAAAGCCGCAAATGCTGGCGGAGTGGCTGTTTCTGGTCTGGAAATGACTCAGAATAGCATGCGCCTGAGCTGGACCCGTGAAGAGGTCGATGAAAAATTGAAAGACATCATGAAAAATATTCATTCCATGTGCCTGAAACATGGAAAAGAACCCGGAGGATTTGTCAACTACGTAAAAGGTGCTAATATCGCCGGTTTTGTGAAGGTCGCCAATGCTATGATGGCGCAGGGACTGGTGTAAAAGAACCACTGAGGGAATGATGATGCCCGGATAAATCAGCTTTCGATACTGTTCTTTAATATACTCGATTTAAAAAGACAGGCATTGCAATACCAGATATTGTCAATGCCTTTTTTTTTGCTGGTTTTTCATTTCCCGGATTTTAAGTGAAATTGTTTTTTTCGTTATCCATGAACTGTCGTTTTTTGAGAACAATCACCATACTGGAAAATCCCAACCGTTACACTCAAAAAATGGATGCACGATGCATATTGAGTTTCAAGAATCATTTCATTATTCACGCGCTAACCACCATGTAATTTTTGTGTATATCCTTAACGGAGAGCGGAAAACAATGAAAAAGTTTTGTAAATTTGTAAGAAACGGAAAACAATTAATCTTAATCAGATGAAAGCAATAATTATTTCGGTTTTATTTTTGATGTGTATGACTCCTTTATGGGCACAGGAAAACGCTGAAAAAAAAGTTCAGGATGAAACTGGGGATATTTTTCTACCTGACCATCGGGGTACATGTGAAACTATACCCTATGTGGATTTATCGATTGATGTTTCTTTGTTTAAAAACAAGATTTCCTATTTCGAAAAAATTTTAGCTGATATGATCGACAAGTTTTCAAAGAACCAGCTTCTCTCACCACCACGCGGTTTTGATGTTCGTTTCGCGAATCAAATATTCAAATGGAACAAATTAATAAAACCAAATGATTTTCCCATGGAAGATGAATCAAAAATCACAGCTGGAATTGAGATTTATTTTTCCCCATACTATTATATCAACGATAACCCGGTAACCGATTTTCGTATTAATTCCCATTTTCGTATCCATGTAAATAATCCATACAATATTGCTGGTACACCAATAATGGCCGACATTTATCTTAGTCCCCGGATTGTTGAATCATTTTATGGATATCCGATTTATATTACAACCCAGAGTGAGGTAACGATCATTAATTACACAGGGAAGCAGCTTTTTTTCCCCGTTTCACAGGAGGAATATATTCAGACAATGATCGAATATTGGAATTCTAAAATTGATAAGAGCCAGGCAGAAAATCAAAAGCAATTGAAGGAAATTGAAAACTTTTATAGTGATGCTGCTCAACAGCAGCGAAAGAAGGATCTAGAACAGGCTTATCAGGAATTGTTGAAATTTGATAAAAAAGCTGCAGAAGACCTCAGGAAGGAACTGGGGGAGCTTCTGGAAGAAGAGTTCAATAATGCTCCAGAGGTTGATCTGTATGCTAGTGTGTCGCTTGCAGATCAACAAATCGAAAAGTTGAATAATGTGCTTGCCGGAATGTCAGCAGCAGAAAGAAAAAGGCAGGCCTACTATTCGGTTGGTGCAACTGATGCCTTCAATAATGCTTCCGGATTACTGCCTGAAAGTCAAAAAGATTATGGTGATGCCCTGGTAAGGATCAATCCTGAACTTATAAATGACAGTCAGAATAAAATTCAATTGATTTCCATCCATTGGGGCCTGATGCAATCGGAATGTCATGACAAGCCAAGGGATCTGCCATCGAGCGAAAAGCCCGGATACATCACTGACAATAAAATGATTGAATTGTACAATGATCAATCTTTTTGGGAAGATCTGATTCAGATGTTTGGAATTGTTCCAACGTTGAAAACAGGAGAATAGACAGGAGAAGCAAAATCCTCGTTGTTCAATTCACTCTATTCCCACTTTCCCTGAACCCATC
>JAQVON010000106.1 GCA_028702595.1 Mariniphaga sp.
GGCACACATGTGGTTATGAACGGCAAACTCCTGGAGCAACACTGCACCAACTCCGGATCAAAGACCTTCCATGGCGACCAGTGGGTAACGGTAGAAGTAGAAGTGAAAGGCAGCGAAGTCATTCGCCATTTTGTTGATGGTGAGGAGGTCATGCATTATGAAAAACCCCAGCTCGACCCACAGGAGAAATATTACGATAAGCTCCTTCAGACTTATGGAAACCCGGTGATCTCAAAAGGAACCATCTCTCTGCAAGCTGAAAGTCACCCAACTGATTTCAGAAAAATTGAACTCCTGGTGCTCAAAGAGTAAAAGTGAACAATTCAGTGCCGGCGTATTGCCCTCGAGCATCATTCCGGTTTATGCTGTACCTGCTTCAGTGATCGCCGGTTGGCAAAATTTAAAACCACCAGGGCAAGAGCAATGACCACCATTCCAACGACGGATGTCAGATCCGGCTTTTCCTCTTCAATGATGATCCAGCTGAGAATAGCTCCGGATACGGGAATCAGAAATTTCCAGACATTCAGTATGGAAACCTTTACACCTGGTCTTTTGAGCAAAACAAACCAAATCGATAAGGCAGCAGCCGATAAAAAACTAAGCCAGGCAAGGGAAATGAAATATTCAATAGGAAAAGGAGTGACAGGAATCCCCTCCACCGGAACAGAGACCAACAAGAGCATCAACCCACCAATCATGAGAGTCGATGAACTGAGTACCAACGGGGAAATCCCTCCCGGAGATTTGGATACCAGCACATTGGCATACCCGGCAACCACATTGTTGGCCAACAACAAAGCAATACCCACAATCTCCAGGTCACCCTTCACTTCCACTTTTGTCCGGCCAATGGTAATAATCGCAATCCCAACAACCCCAATCAGAAAACTGCCTGTTTTGAGGAGTGTCATCTTGTCATCGGGAAATGCAAAATGAGCCACCAAAGCAACAAACATGGGTGATGATCCAATGATCATAGCTCCCAATGAGCCGGGAACAAGGTTTAATCCACTGTAAAACAAAGCGTACTGAATGAATATCTGCACCAACGACAGGGTTATCACCAGTTTAAAATTAGCCTTTACTTCCGAAATAAACCGGGTAAAACGCCCCATTACAAATACAATTAAAACTCCGGAAATGAAAAAACGAATACCCGCAAACTGAAGGGGAGAGTGGTATTCCAATCCGATCTTTACTCCTGTAAAAGCTGTAGACCAAAGCCAGGTGGCCAGAATAGCCAAAAAAGTAGTACTCTTGAATAGTTGCTTCATCATGTAAACCTGAAAGACTGCAAAGGTGTAAATTTTTTTAGAGACTGTTTTGATTTTGTTTTTTAGCCTGTTTAATTCATAAAAATATTTTTGAATTGGTAAAGTGTTATTTGCAAATGATTTATAATACAGATGAACGAAAAACATTTTTCACAAGTGCGTTTATTTCAATGCATCTGCTTCGTTGCGAAACCCTTGAAATAGATAACTATGCCTGCGGGTTCCGGCGCCTTGCATCTGCATCAAACTAAACGCATGAATTAAACAGGTTAGAAATATTTTGATCTGTTTTTTGCTCAGACAAGGCAAAATTGACGCGAATAGCCATAGCTATTTAAGGAAATTTTGCAGCAGTATGAGTGAAAAAGACGCAAAATAGAATAAATGGATAAATTTAAAACAGTCTCTTATAATAAACAAATATGTTGGAATGAATTTCTATTGCTGATTTTTCCTTATTTTGTCTGATAAATTCAAAAATAAGCCAATTTGAACGGATTTTTTAAAAACATCATATGGATTAGCGCTTTTGTTCTGGTAGGATTGACGTTGTTTCTTGGGTTGTTTATTGACCTGACCGGTGATGCGGCATTATATGCTGCTATATCGAGACAAATGGTTGAGTCAGGTGATTGGTTTAATCTGAAAATTAATGGGATACCATACGACCAAAAACCTCATTTGCTTTTTTGGTTATCCGGGGTGGGAATTACCTTGTTTGGAAATACGAATTTCGCGTTTAAATTATTCCCTGTTCTTGCTGCTCTTAGTGGGATCTATTTTGTATATCGCCTGGCTCGTTTGTTTTATTCTGAGAAGAGTGGTAGGCTGGCTGCCCTTATTACCGGTACTTCGCAAATGTTTTTTCTCTATTTGTTTGACATACACACCGATACTGTTTTGCAAAGCGGGGTTACTTTGGCCTGTTGGCAACTTGCTGAATATTTGAAGAACAGGAGATCCGGGAATTTTATTATTGGTTTTCTGGGAATTGGACTGGCCATGTTGACCAAGGGCCCCATCGGGGCTGTTATTCCATTTTTTTTCGTCTTTTTCTGGCTTCTTGCTGCCAAAGATTTTAAGCAACTTTTTCATCCTAAATGGTTGCTGGGAATATTTATCGTCCTGGGAGTTGTTTCCCCTACTCTTCTACATTTGTGGAACAGCTTTGGATGGGAGGGTATCCGTTTTTATTTTGTCGATAATAATTTGGGACGGGTGACTGGTGATGTGGCAGGCTCAAATACCGATCCTTTCTTTTATGTGTATAATCTGCTTTGGGCATTATCTCCCTGGACAATTCTGATATTGGCTGCCCTTTTTTTTAAAATAAAATCCCGTATGTATTTAAAGCTGTCGGACAAACCCGGGTTCTCTTTGCTGAGCAGCGTTTTGGTTTTATTCATTGTTTATAGTATATCCAGGGGAAAAGCTCCCAATTATCTGATGTTGACCATACCTCTCCTTGTAGCAGTTGCTGCCGGTACTTTAGCAAATGTTTTCAGTGAGCCATTTCCATTTAAACGCTTACACTTCTATGTATTACAGAAAGGTGAACAAAAAATGGATCCTCCTGTTCTGCAAAAATCTTTTCAACAACAAATAAAAGGAATGGTGCTTCTGCATGCTTTTGTACTGTTTGTTCTTTTTGTTTTGTTTCTTCTGAGCTGTTTGTTGCTCCCGGAGAAGAAATTATTTCTCCTGTTGATCCTGGTGGCTGTCACTTTTTTTTTGTTGATTATATTTTTCATTGTGGAACCGGGTAGTTGGGCAAGACTGATTTATACTTCAGTAATTTTTGCCGGTATATTTAACTTGTATCTCCATTTAGCTGTTGTTCCAGGATTGTTTCGGTATCAGGGGGCGCACCAGGCGCTGGAAATTTATGAATCTACCCGGAGTTCCGGGGGTCTTTTGAAAAGTTTACATTTGGAAGAATACGCACTTTTTTACTGGCCGGAGGCTCCGGTAGAAGATTTTTCTACCTGGGAAAATTTTTATGCATTTCTTGAACAGGAGGAACCCTGGGTATACACCAATCAAATTGGATACAACGTGGTCAGGGAGTTAACCTCACAGATCGATACCGTTTATGTGATTCCACAGCGGGGAATGAATGAAATCACCTTATCCTTTCTCCTTCCTTCATCCAGGCAATCGGCATTGAAGGAGAATTATCTGATTAAAATAAGATGATATCCGTTAAAATATTGGGTTTGATTCTTATCAAATTGAATTATCTTTGGGCGCATTGAAAATGAGTAACCATTATGCAGACTAAATCATTGCTATCCGTTATTATTCCGGTCTATAATGAAGAAAAGACGATAGAGCTTATTCTCGACCGTGTTCTTGCAGTTCATTTAGATTTTGGCTATGCCATGGAAATTCTTCTGATCAACGATTGCTCCCGCGACCGCTCTTCGGAGGTTATTTCAGCTTATATTCAGCGTCATCAGGAGGTAAAGATGAAATTGTTTGAACAGCCGGTAAACATGGGGAAGGGCGCTGCCCTGCACCGGGGAATTGCTGAGGCAGCCGGGGATTGTATTATTATTCAGGATGCCGACCTGGAATACGATCCGAGGGAATATAACTGCCTGCTCAAGCCCATTGCCGAGGGGAATGCTGATATTGTGTACGGTTCCCGGTTTATGGGGGGAAATCCCCACAGGATTTTGTTTTTCTGGCATTCGATCGGGAATAAGTTTCTGACAACCATATCCAACATATTTACCAATCTGAATCTTACCGATATGGAAACCTGCTATAAATTGTTTCGCGCAGATATTATAAAGAATATTGAATTAAAAGAAAACCGCTTTGGTTTTGAACCCGAGGTAACATCCCGGATTGCCCGTATTCCAAATATCAGAATTTATGAGGTGGGTATTTCATACTATGGACGCACGTATAATGAGGGGAAAAAAATTGGCTGGCGCGATGGATTCAGAGCTTTATACTGTATACTCAAATATAATATTTTTAGTTGATCCCAGCATTTTCGTATGAATAAGATTTGGACAGAAAAGAGATGGATAATAACCGGTCTGTTTATTGCCGGTCTGGTTTTTTTCATTCTGGCTGTTTTAACTCATATCCCTGCTGGCGGCGCCGACAATTACGCTCACTTTAATATTTCCCGTTGGGCATTCCGGTACCCCCACCTTTTTCTCGATCACTGGGGGAAGCCCGTATTTACCATTCTGACAGCCCCTTTTGCACAATTGGGAATTTCGGGAGTTAGAATCTTCAATGTCATTTGCGGATTAATAACTGCCTGGTATGTGTATAAACTTGCTCTTCACTTTCGTTTACGTTATGCTTGGTTTGCTGTTGTCGTTTCCGTTTTTACCCCCATCTATTTTGTCATGATGTTTTCCGGGATGACTGAAGTGCTTTTTAGTCTGTTCCTGGTGGTTTCCATCTACTTGTTTTTTAAAGAAAAATACATTTTTTCCGCCATCCTAATCTCCTTTATTTTTTTGGTTCGGACAGAAGGGCTCGCCATTCTGCTCCCCTTCCTGATCGCCTTTTTGGTAAAAAAGCAATATAAATCCATTCCTTTTCTTTTTCTCGGTTTTATTCTTTTTAGTCTGATCGGCTGGATCTACTATTTTCATGATTTTTGGTGGTTAATAAACAACCGGCCCTATGCTACCGGAGGTACTTCAGTTTATGGCAGTGGCGATTGGTACTATTTTATTGTTCGAATGCCCCGATATTTTGGTTATGTTGTTCCTGTTTTTCTTTTTGCCGGAACAATAGCGATAGGAATTCGCTGGGTTAAAAACAGATTAAATCTCTTTACTGATGATTTCTTTCTGGTTTTACTTGTTTTAGGAAGTTTTTGGGGGTATTTTTTTATCCACAGTTATCTCTGGTGGATTGGAGAAACTTCTGCCGGTTTATATCGGGTTATGGCTGCAGTATCTCCGCTTGTGGCAATCATAGCCCTGTTTTTTTTGAATTCAATCAGACTTAAGCAGAAGATTATCAGTTTTATGACGGGGACAATAGTTGTCCTGGCCATTTTATTTGTGGTTTTCGCTTCAGCTTTCTACCACCGGTCAACCAGCCGTGACCTGTCAGCTGAAATCCTTGACAGGGTGTCTGTTTGGTTGAGGAAACCTGAGAATATCAGACATAAATTGGTAGTCCACAATCCTTTTTTTTCATTTTCTACAGGAATAGATGCATGGGATGCTGATGTGGTTCAATACGGGTTCAGCAATAATGACACTCCTGAGGCAGGATTGCCGGATAGTACACTTTTTGTTTGGGATGCCCACTTCTCAGCAAATGAAGGGAGGATGCCTCTGGAAAAAATTATGGGGAACAGAAATTTCGAATTAGTTACCTGTTTCGATCCGGTTATCCCATTTAAAGTGATGGGAGACCTGGATTATAAGATTTGTATCTTCAGGAAAATTTTGGGAATCGGTCAGGATAATCAGGCCGTATTAAAAAGAATCCAGCAGGAAGAGATGAAAAAAGAAGGTTATTATTCGGAAATATATGATTTTGAAAATTTATTTTCTGATTCTGAACAGGAATTAAGAAGAATACAGGTTGAGATAGACAGTTTGAATTTTGTTTATAACCTGGATGGAAAAGATTTCAGTCCTGCATTTCATATTCCTGAAATAAAACTGGATCAGGAAGTACAAAATAAATTTAAAATAACTGTTGATGTATCCCTGGGAGAGCCGGTTCTGCCTGGAAAATTACTCATTGTATTTTCTGTGGAGAATGGCCGCGATGTGATCCATTATGCCACAGCTGATATTTCAGAACAGGAACTGGAATGCAACATTTGGGGTAAGGCTGAATATGTTTTTGTTGTGCCTGCTGGAATAAAAAAAGGTTCATTGCTGAAGTCATATATCTGGAACATAGATAAAAATAATGTCCTGATTGATAATTACAAGGTAGAATTTATCAGGCAGGCAAACGAATAGAGGCAGATGAAAGGATATCGCCCGATGAGCTTTGAAGGAAAGAACAGATTGAAGCAGCCATGTATTGTTTAACAGAAATAAATAGAATGAGTAAATGCATTTAACCGGAAACTTACCATACGGAACAGAGACTCTGGAGGTGATATCAGAGGCTTTTCAATTTAATCGCTGGATGTATCAAACCATTCGTCCGCATTGCCAGGGAAGTATCCTGGAAATTGGAAGTGGCATTGGAAATATCTCACAGTTTTTTATTCAGGATGGAGCAGAAATTACACTCAGCGATTTTGATGCAAGCTACCTGCCCCGTTTGGAAAGCAAATTCAACAAGTTCGAAAATTTTAAAGGGATTTATCGTATTGACTTAACCGACAAGCAGTTGGAGGTGAGTCATCCCGAGTTGATCGGAAAGTTTGATACCGTATTCGCTTTAAACGTGGTGGAACATATTGAAGATCATGTATTGGCTTTACAGAACATGCATCAATTACTTCGCCCGGGAGGAATAGTGATCATATTAGTGCCTGCCTTCCAGTCGTTATACAATGGTTTCGATGAACAACTGGGACATTTCCGAAGGTACCGGCCTGAGACACTCAAAAATATTTTGGAATCAGTGGGTTTCAGAGTCAGACACTCCTGCTATTTCAATGCAATTGCCATACTGGGGTGGTTTTTTTCCGGAAATATTCTCCGAAAACGCATTATCCCGGGCGGACAGATGAGGTTTTTTGATAAACTTGTCCCCATTTGGAAGATATTTGACCTGTTTACCAAAAGGTTTGTTGGTATTTCCGTCATTCAGACTGGTGAAAAAACAGATATTTCTCATTAAAAGGTTATGAATTTATGCAGAATAATCGCTTATCTAAATGGACAATTGTGTTCCTTGTGATCATATGCGGCTGGTATGGGAAAAATTTAGATACCTGGGGGAAAAATACAATCATCCAAAACGATGTGATCTCCTATTATGCTTATTTGCCGGCAACTTTTATTTTTCATGATCTGAGTTTTGACTTTATAAATGATCTGCCGGAAGATTTTGAGGGCACCATCTGGGTGCAGACTGCACCAAACGGTAAGTCTATTTTACGTATGACGATGGGCATGTCTATTTTGTGGATCCCATTTTTCCTGCTTGCTCACCTGGTTGCCCACCTGCTTGGCGTATCAACACTCGGTTATTCCTGGCCTTACAGTTTGTCCATCTTTGTGGCTGCCTTGTTTTATATGGCAGTTGGATTGTACTATTTAAGAAAAATTCTGCTTCGATATTTTTCTGATGTTGTAGCAGCTATTACCCTGGCTCTTGTTATTCTGGCCACTAACCTCATGTATTATGTGATTACAGAACCGGGAATGACCCATGTTTATAATTTTAGTCTGATCACGGCATTTGTTTGGTTTTCAGTAAAATGGATAGAAAAGCCTACGGTAAAATATACCTTGGTTTTAGGCTTTTTAGCCGGATTGATCACATTGATCCGGCCGGTGAATGTGTTGGTTTTGGTTTTTCCTGCGTTCATCGGAATAGCTTCGTGGCGTGACTTCAAAGATCGGTTGACAGTTCACTGGAAAAAAATTGTTCTTGCCGGATTTATCGCATTTTTGGTGTTCGTTCCCCAAATGGTTTACTGGAAGTTGCAAACCGGACAATTTGTTTTTAATTCGTACATGGATCAGGGAAAATTCTTTTTCTTAAAGCCGCATATCCTGAACGGCCTGTTCAGTTACCGGAAAGGATGGCTGGTTTATACCCCGGTTATGGCACTGGCATTTGTTGGACTGATTTGGATGAAAAGAAAGGCCGGTGAACTCCTGATCCCTGTTATTCTTTTTACCCTGGTTAACATCTACGTTGTGTTTAGCTGGTGGTGCTGGTGGTATGGCGGAAGCTTCGGCTCGAGGCCGATGATCGATATGTATGGGATTATGGCCCTGCCGTTGGCCGTTTTAATTGAAAAGCTTTGGGAAAGAAAAAATTGGGTGAAAGATATTATGATTACCGTACTGATTGCCCTCATTTTGCTCAGCCAGTTTCAGATGTCACAATACCGGACTTCACTACTGCACTGGGACAGCATGACCAAAGAGGCTTACTGGGGGATCTTCGGGAAAAAACAGTGGCCCGAAGGATATGACCGGATGATAAAGGCTCCCGATTACGACAAAGCGCTGAGAGGTGAAAAAGAGTATAACTGATCAATAAAGATTTCTGGTTTTTACAGTAGCTGTTTCTGGACCCGATCTTGCGAAATACATGGCACAAGCATCAGCGCTATAATCAGAGTCAGTCTTCAATCTGATGAAATGACCATGACCATTCATGACACAAACAAGTAGGATTAAAATTATAGGAGTTCCCTCGAAATGAGCTTGCGAATTCTTTCGAAATGCGTAAGCATTTTATCGAATACCGCTTAAATAAACACTAATAATGAGGTAAATACCTTTAAAATTAATGATAGAATGAGGAAAATACCTTAGCCTGTTTAATTCATAAAAAATATTTTTGAATTGGTAAAGTGTTATTTGCAAATGATTTATAATACAGATGAACGAAAAACATTTTTCACAAGTGCGTTTATTTCAATCCATCTGCTTCGTTG
>JAQVON010000107.1 GCA_028702595.1 Mariniphaga sp.
TCGCAGAATTCCTGGCACAGGGCATATTTTACAGAGCCCGAACCATCTTCAATAGAATGAATCAGTTTGTTTTCCTGAAATGTTTTTAACGTTCTATATAAAGTTGCTTTGTCGGCTTTTTCAAAATTTTGTTCTAATTCAGGCAAACTGATAGCCGTTTTTTGTTCGGTTAAAACCTGCAACACCAACTGCCGCATAGCGGTTGGTTTGATGTTTTTTGATTTGAGTTTGTTGTCTATATTTACTTTCATTGCAAATCGCCGCTTTACTTATATTTCTATAATCCATCAGTTCAGCAAAATACAATTAAGTTGTAGAATTTGCAATAATAATCTTTCATAGAATTGCAGAAAGCTGCAAAAGATGGACAAAGTACACATGAATTGGTTATGATTGGCCAGTGCCCCGGTATTTCTCCCTCACAGCCTCATCAGCACCGCCGCTCATGATTCGCAGTATTCCGCTGCTAATTCAACTGTTCGGTCGAAAAGCCTTGTACACCCCACGGTAAAAGAACCCCTTCCATTGCATTGCAGGGATACATTTACCCTTTGCCAACACCAGATAAAATTCCGTTTAATGTTCCAGCACCTCCAGCCCCATCATTGCTTTCATTCGTTCCTCATTCCCTGCATTCAGGAGCTTCCGGTACCACAGCAAGAGCAACTCCTACATTTCGCTCAATCACCCTGAACCGGTTTGAATCGCTCATTCAGTCGTTACACTTGCTTATGCCAGCGCCGTTTAACAGTTTCCAAATATAGTTCCAGTACCTTCGGTAACTTCATTCCACGCTTTTCTCCGAACCCGTTCGGAACATTTCTTCCATTCAGTAACCTTCGGCACCGCACACAAGAATAATTGCCTTACTACACTGTGCTCACCCTGCCTCCGGACAGACCTCGCTCCGTTTCGTTCAGCATTTATACTTGTCTTGCCGCCTGAAAAAATATCTTGAAAATGCTTAAAAGGCTTTTAAACAAAAGCGATCCATACTTTTCGAATCACGTTTTTACAAATTCTTCTTTTTCTGTAAGTATAAATTAAAAATTATGCTTCCCCGTCCGACCATTGTTGTTCCGATGGCAAAGGTAATTTCGTGTTTTAAGGGCGTGCAAGTTCAAGCCTCCGGTTTTGTGGAAAATCTCCATCCTCCTTCGTCGAATCGTATTTTCCGCAAAAAACCTGCACACCAAAACACTACCTTTTTACGCCACCAAAACAACAACGACCGACCCGATGGAAAGACGCATAATCTTTAATGATAATAGTATGAAAAAGAAAAATAGAAATAACAGTTTTGAAAATGTGAGTAACGAAAAACAAAACTCACTCTCCTCCGAAATCCGCATTGGTTTAGGTGGAAATTTCCCGGTTAACAGGCAAAAATTTATAAAAATCAAAGAAGTCGAATATTCAACTGATTTTGAGTTTTTTATTCAGAATCAGGTACACGTCATTGTAAGTCGTGATAGAGGTTGCTCAATTTGCAGTTCGGTTGAAAATCGGGTGTTTTGGCAAGGTTCAAGACTTCCTGATGATGCCATGTATAATCTGATTGAAACCATTCATAAGGATATTATATCCTTTCGGTACGGGGGAGAATTAATTCACTAATCAAAAAGCAAAGTGTTGAAATCATCTGGTTTGGATTGCTGGAAGATAAATAGTTATATTTTCTTTAGTGTGCTTTTTGCCTATTCATTCGGATTCCTCATTGGAATAAATGATATAATTTCTTGCGAAGAGAATGGATTTTTCTGGCGGAATGCAGTAAATTACAGGAAAATGAGGAAATGAATACAATTGTCAATCCTTTAATGTGCCCTATATGAAAAGAATAATGAACAATTCTCCAGTCAGGTGGATACTCGGACTCGCAGTTATTGCAATTACTTCATACCTTACAGGATTAAGTTTCTGGTGGTGTTTGATTGCGTTTTTGGGTATAATGTTCCTACTTGAATTTGCAAAGAATATGATTGTGGTAATCCTTGGAATTATCCTGGTTATAGGTTTATCCCTGGCATTGTTTTTTGGATTATTAACGCTTTAGAATTTTATGAAGGAGCTAACTGAATAAAAATATCGGGATTGTTTATAGCTGGGGAAAAAACGCCCTTCTTCTTTTTCCATGAGCCTGAGCGAAGAAAAAGAAGCAAAAAGCCAGATTTTAACATTGGATAAAACCTTAAAAAGTAGTGCATTCATATTATTTTTGACTTAATATAAAGCTGGAGTTATGGATTTAAAAGTATTACCCAATCCAACACTACAACATTTCGAAGAAATTAAAAAATGGCTACAAGAGGAAGATTATTCATCAAAAGAAGGCTTTTTCTGTCAAATAGATACCATTGAAAATTCATATCGAAAAAATAGACTCATAGTTATTACCAAAGATAATGCAGCGATTGGGTTCCTTACTTATTACTATTACGACCATATTGTTAATATAGAAATTACCGAGGTCAAACCTAATGAGAGGAAGAAGGGAATTGGTAAACAGTTACTACAACAAAGTTTCGATTGGTTTATTAAGAATGGAGCGTTGGTTGCTCAACTGTTTTGTGCTCCAGCGAATTCCGAGAAAATATGGAAAAGAATGGGATTCAATAATTTTCCCGATGGAATAATTAAGGAATCAAGAATTTATTTGTATCAGACATTGGTGAAAATATCAGACTTTTATACTCATGAGAATGAAACTGAGCTAATAGAATTATGGGATTTTGAAGATTATCAAAATGAGTTTCCTCCGAAATGGAGATGGGCAGTAAAACGTAAAAAGAAGTCGAATAAATTGATTAAACCAATAATCCATCCATGCTCAGATGAATGGTCCGTTGCTCATAAGATTGGCTCAGAAATAAAAGAAAAAAGAATAATGAAATATTTTGACATGAAAAAACATGATGGCGGATATTTTTTAATTGTTACCGAACTTGAAAGATAAAATTTACAATATCGTATTAAAAAAATAGAAAAGGCAACTTGCCAGTTGCCCTTTATGCTTTCCTTCAAATACAACACAAAAAGGAATCATTCCAATTTCCCTACTGTCCGCGCCTTTGCCAATTTTCCGTTTTTGATAACAAACCGTTGATGCCTGCCACCGTCCTTTTCGAAAAGTTCAACAACCAGTTGTTTTTTATCCGGGATGGTAAATTTTTTATATGCAAAAACGGTGCTTTCGGATTCTTTTCCTTTGATCGAATTCAGGTAATTGTAAGCCCGAACAGGTTCGATGATGATTTCCTGGATCGCTGTCCTTTTGACCACTTTTTTATCGACAATTTTGAAAACAAGGAAGTCAATATCAAATGGAATGTCAGATGTATTTTTTATTTCAGTATGCAAAAACAAAAGTCCGTTTTGAATAAAAATTCCCCGGAGCAGGAACTCCATCCCAAACTGTTTACTATGTGCATGCCTTGTCTTTTTCCGGTTAGAGTTGTAGATTTTTTCCATGGCCAACTGAACGGCCTGGGGTGATTCCACGCCTAACTCAGAAAGATAAACCTCCATGGAATTTTCCGGCCGGTTGTCCAACTTATCATCGTGAAGGAAATCCTTCATTTCAATACTTAACTTTTCAGGATTCGCTGAATAATTTACAATGAATGAATAGAAACTGCCCTCATCGGTAATTACTGAAAAGTTGGTTTCCTCAGAAAAATCCTTTATGGCGGCTTTTACCCGAATCACATTCTCTGCACCCTCAGCTTTTCCGGCGATGATATTGGATGAACCCAAATCAATATACGAAATACAGGATGGGAATATCAGGTGCACGGTTTTGTCGAATGTTACTTCCAAACAATAAGAAGGGATCACATTATTTTTAGGAATAACCTTTTTGTAATCATTTTGTGCAAAAAGGGAAAAAGTGGATATAAAAAGTAGAATAAAAATTACAGGTTTCATTTTAATAAAATTTTGAGTTAAACAATTTGATTTCAATTGGATGGCATCAGCAATAACCGGTGCCCGGCTTTCAGGGTTACCTTGGTTGTCCGCAATTTTTTGGAAACGTACTGTGAAGCTCCCTGGATAAAACTCCGACCCACATCGGCAGCCAGTTGCTGTCCGGCAGTTGTACCCTGGTTAATGCTTATGCTCGTTCCGGCATCGCGTCCCATAGTAGCGGTGATTTCTTTTAAAGCGGTTGTTTCCGATGAACCGGGAATAAACAGGCCTTGCTGACCGTCCGTATCATAGGCGGCCAGTTGGACCGGGATAATATTCCCATTGTGCTCCAGCGAATGAATATCTATCTGTAGCCGCTCTCCCTGAATTTTTGCAATTCCGGTGATAAGCGAATTCTTTGGAAGTTCAAACCCACCGGTTTCCACGGGCTCAAGCAGACGAAGCTTTACGTTTTGCCCGCTAACCAATGTCTGGGTATTGTTTATGCATGCCCAAATCGTATTCCGGTCTTTCTGAATCTTTTCATGCCCTGCTGTAATAAAGGAATAATTACGGGGCTGTGAAACCTGTTCAACAAAAGAAGAATCACTAACGTTTTGTTTCAGAGCTGAAACGGTGTTATTCGAAACTGTCCTGACAGGTTTAGATGAAACCGGTTGTTTTGTTTTTTCGACTGGCTCAGATAGTTTTGTACCTGAGACTTCAGTTGCGGCAAACTGACCGGTAGATCCCGGCATATATTTGGAAGCCAGTTGGTACGACTTCTCCATTAGCTTTAGCTGTTCATCCACATTGTTCGATTGTTCTTTCTCAGCCAACTGATTATTTAATTCCTCAATTTTCCTTTTCAGTTTTTCGGTTTTAGAAGTTTCTTCTTTGGGCTTTTCATAGAAATTATTGAGCGTGTTATTAATCCCTTTGTAAGCTGAAGCGGAATGCTGTATTGCCCTTTCAGGTTGTTTTGAACCCGAAAATTTTCCTTCCGGTGATGGTAGTTCATCTGTATCGTTTGTTACAGACAAATCAAATTTCGCTGGTTCTTCCTGTCCAACCATTGCTGAAAACTGGTCCAGTGACCGAACCGGTTTTTCTTCAAAAAGTTTTCCCTGTTCAAAAGCGCTGATTTTGTCTTTTATCAGGTTGCTTTCACGCGGCATGGGCAATTCTGTATTCAACCCCGCTGCTTCTGTATTTGAGTTACTTTTTTCAGATGGCTTAAAAATAAGCCAGAAACATGCGCCAAAAACGGCGAACATCAATACAAAAACCGCATATTTTTTTAGCCGTTGCTTCTGTTGCGGCTTTAAAAGTGTTTTATTGTTTTTGTCCATGAAATTTGTTTTTAAATTTTTGATTTAAACTATCCTGTGGCAAGTCAAGAGGTTCTATGTGTTTTATTTCAAATACATTATTTGCCTCCTGATTATGAAAAGAATCCCAGAGCATAAAAGAAAAGACAACGACAAAAAGAAAGCACATTCCAAGTACGACCCCTTTGCGTTTCTTTTGAGGAATCCGTTCACATGCTTTTCGAAGGGTATCATCCAGTACCAGATTAATCTTTCTGACTTTTTGTTTCATCGCTACCGGTCTATGGTTTGAATATCCCTGTTTTCTTTTACTGTAAAATTCTCAATAGCAAATCCATGAGGATTGTTGTCACTCCGAACCGAGTTAATCAGTTTACAGGAAGTAACCAGGCTCCGTTCTGTGATGTTACTTTCCCGGATGATAACCTGACGGGCATAGGTAGAAGCCGAATAAGGATAATTTTTGAAATCAACCACCACACTATCCACGAGAAGGTTCTGGTTGATATTCCCGGAAATAATACGGTTGAAATATCCCTTTTCAACCAAATCCTTGTAATAGTTGTAAACACTTTTGTCTGCCAAAAACATCGCCCGGTTGATGTTGGATTCAATGGCGTTTTTATCCGGTGAAAGCGTAAAAAACAGTTCGTGGAAACGCCGGATATGTTCCCGCGCTTCGACCGGACGGTTTTGGGATAAATCCTGCGAAAGGGCAAGGATTAATGATTTTCCTTTATCCAGTACATAGATTTTCTCCCGTTGTTTTTCGGCAAATTGCATTGCACTGAAAACGGAAAAACCGGTAATTCCTGCACACAGAATAACAAACACAATCCCGAAAAACCGAATCTGTTTAAAACTCGTTTCAATATTTTTTAACGATTTAAATTCCATAACTTTTTTTTTGATCGTAACGATTTTACTTGGTCACTTTTTCTTATTCCTCCCTTTGGGGAGGTTAGGAGGGGCCTATTTCTTCAATAATTTTCCAGCCACATTCCCTGCCGTTGCTCCGGCTACACCTGCCGCCAGGGCACCAGCTTTACTTGCCAATGAGCTTACGTTTTTTCCGAAATTACCCATTCCGCCTGCCATGATTATCCATCCGGCTACGGTTGGAATGGTAAAATATCCGACAATGCCGATAATCATAAAAACAATATACACTCCATTGGATGCCTCTACCGAATAATTTGCATCAGCTTGCAGCTTGTCGATATCTGCCTGCAGCATCAGCACCTGAATCCGTGCAAGAATGGAACTGAACAGGTCGGAAACGGGCAGCCAGAGGTAAGTCGAAATGTATCGTGAGAACCATTGCGTCATGGTGGATTGGAACCCGTCGTAGATACTGATGGCAAAAGCAATAGGACCCAGAATGGAAAGCACAATCAGAAAGAAAGTACGAATGGTATCGATCACCAATGCCGCCGCCTGAAACAGGATTTCCAGTACTTCCCTGAAAAAATCACGGATATTCTTTTTCAGATTATACAGGCTGCGCTCTATGTACATTCCAGACATGGTTGCTAAATCGGAAGGACTCCAGCCCAGTTCATCCAACTGCTTATCGAATTCTTCATCGCTGACCAAAAAGGCCGTTTCCGGATTTCGTTTCATGGCTTCAATTTCCAATTGCTCCTTTAAATCCCGGTACGTTTCCATATCAAAAGTCTGAGTTTCCAACATCTGATTGGTACCTATTACCACAGGACTTAGAACCATGTTTATTGTTCCCAAAACGAAAGAGGGAAAAAACATGATGCAGAAGCCAATGGCAAAGGGGCGCAAAAGCGGATACACATCAACGGGCTCAGTCCGGGCAAGTGACTGCCATACACGGACAGCAACATAAAGCAATGCCCCAAGCCCCGCTAATCCTTTTGCAACCCCTGCCATGTCACTGCATAAAGGCGTCATATCCTCATACAAGCTGCGAAGAATCTGATGCAGGTTATCAAAATCCATTACCAGTACCTTTCATCCGCATTTCCATACAAAGCCAGCATCCTGTCCGTTTCGCCTTTTTTCTGTGCACGCAAGTATGAAACAGAGAGGTTTTTATTGGTGTAATAGCGCACCAGGTTCCGGTAATGCTGAACGGCAACATAAACTCCGTCAATAATATCCATTCGATCTTTGTCGGTCATGGAAAGGGAACTGGAATTCACAATCCCTTTCAGGTCTTTTAAAAGATTACTGCTTTCTTCCAGCAGTTTGGTATATCCAAAGGCAATAGCCCCCAGCTCTTCAAGCGTGAAGTTCTCATCCTGTAACATGAGTTGATACGCATCCATGTAGATATCGGCAATTTCACCAACCATCAGAATGGTTTCCTGAACTTTCCGGGCATCTTTTACAAGGTCGTTCACAGCTTTTAAGGCATCGTAGTATTTTTTGCCTTGTTCATACACCTTTTTTACCTCTTTAAAGTTCTTGATAACATTGGTAACAGTGTTTGAAGTTTGTATCACTTCGTTTGCTGTATTCACGATACTTTGAGCAATATTTAAGGGATCGGTTACCACAAACTGTGCTTTCAGACTAAATGTGCCAAGCATGATAAAAAGCCCGGCAATTAATAGTTTTGTTTTCATTTTAATTGACTTTAAAAGTTATTGAATTAAGCTTTTCGCTTGCTTGCGGCCAGTTGTTTAATGGCCATTTCTATATTCCCGTCCAGTTGTTCTGTTAACCGGACGAGTTCCAGTTTCTCGGTTTCTTCGGTGGTGTAAGTGTAGTACTCCTCCAAAGAAACTTCGGTTGCGTAAACCGCAGACTGCGCCCCGCCCAGGCCAATCCATACCTCTTTGTATTTTCTCCGGGGATGGTTAGCCAGGTTGATGGAAAGAATCTGCGATTTCTCTTTTTCGGTCAATCCAAGCAGTTTTTGGATGGAACCAAATTTATTCATGTACTTGCGCTGGTCAAGCAGGATTTTGCAGTCGGAATTATTGATGATACTTTCCTTTACAATTTCGGAAGCAATAATATCATCCACCTCCTGCGTTACCACAACAGCTTCACCAAAAAATTTCCGGACGGTTTTGAACAGGTATTTGATGTACTCCGCCATCCCTTCCTTGGCAATTGCTTTCCAGGCTTCCTCAATCAATATCATTTTGCGGATACCTTTTAACCGCCTCATTTTATTGATAAAAGCTTCCATAATAATGATAGTCACAATGGGAAACAGAATTTTGTGGTCTTTGATATTGTCCAGCTCGAAAACGATAAATCGTTTGTTAAGCAAATCCATTTGTTTGTCCGAGTTCAGGAGATAATCATACTCGCCTCCACGATAATAGGGTTCCAAAACATTCAGGAAATTGGCAATATCAAAATCCTTTTCACGCACCTTTTTTATGCGAAGCGTTTCAGAATATTCATCCCGGACAAACTCATAAAATGTATTAAAAGACGGAGCTATCTTACCCTCCGAATTCAACCTAACTATATACTGGCTCACCGCATTCGACAAAGCCACTTCCTCCGAGCGTGTCGGCGCTTCTTCCTCATTTTTCCAGAGGGTAAGGATAAGTGTTTTGATGCTTTCCCTTTTTTCAATGTCAAACACGCCATCGTCGGTA
>JAQVON010000002.1 GCA_028702595.1 Mariniphaga sp.
AGAGATATTTTCTTTCAGTATGAGAAGCAATAATCCCTCTTAGACAGAATATTATCCGAAATAATAATTCAGCAGTAGAATCTTTATTCTCTGTTTCTGTATTATGTTCTTCCTCCTTTTCTTCTTCAGGAAAAATCAATAAATTTTTGTTAAGCAGGATGTTGTACCAAAGCAATACTTTTTTTATATCGGAAACATAAACTCTATCCTCATCATAGTTGGGTAATACGCGTTTAAAGTAAGATTTCAGCTTGTCTGCCGGCATCTTCGGGTTGATTGCCCCGCCTCCGTTTTCTGCGTCAAAAATGGCTTTAAAAACATCTTTGAGTGGTATATCCCCGGTATGTGTATAAATGGCGATATCCTCAAGGGTCGATATTTTTGCTGTTGAATAGGCAGGCATTCTTTTCCCTGTATCGAGCGATTCAACTATGATATTGTTTTTTGACTCAGCAATAAGCTTAAAAAGTCCCTGTTGTCCTGATATGGCTAATATTCCTTTTAACATACTTAATTATTTGCGGCTAAGATACAACTTTTGTAAATTAGGAAAAACGATGTTTCCATGATTCTGTTGTTATATGAATGATAATGCATTGAAGTATTTACAAATAGAAAGGATTTTGTGGATTAAAATTTTTTTAATTTTTTATTCATTGTCAAAATTCAAGTTGAATGAGACACCTGCTTTCATCCATCTGCCGGGTTGAGGCACATTCCCCAGGTCGAAATATTCTTTGTTAAGCAGATTGTTTGCTGAAACAAAAAACTGGAATTTATTTAAGTGGTATAAAACTTTTACATCGGCCAGCCAAAAGGGAGGGTATGGAGTTTCGCGCGGGGGATTGTCTGTTTCGTATAAGGTAAAGGAGCCTGCCCTGTCCTGGAAAGTGAATCCTATTCCTGCTGAAAGATGACCGGAGATGGGTTGTGTAACAGAAACAGTGAGTTTATGTTTAAGGTTGTCAAGTACATAGTGAGAGATGTAGGGGGTTTCTTTTTTGTTAAGTACATTAAAAAGATAACTGATTTGATAACTTGACTGCTGTTTTGTATTTTGGTTATTTTCCGGCATAACCTGAAGAGTAAATTCTGCTCCTTTACTATGAATTTTTGTATGATTCATCGATTGCCAAGGTTCGTTTTCGGTGGTTCTAATCCAGTCGATCGTATTTTTTCCCAATCTTGAAAACAGGATCAGATGCCCCCGGATTTTTTCTGTCCTGATTTTAAATCCTCCTTCCATGGTCTCTGATTTTTCGGGTTTTAGATCAGGATTACCTATATTCGTCGGGCTGGAATAGTATAAGTCGGTAAAGGTGGGCATTCGGAGTGAACTGTTCCATGAGGCAACCAGTCTGAGGGATTGTCTGATTTGATAGCTCACATCCACTCCGGGAAAAAAGTTCCATCCCAAATGGTTTCCTGAAATATGATTGGCCATTATTCCGAAATTGATCACCCAGTTATTCAGGTACAAAGCATGCTCCAAAAATAATGAGGTAATGTTCCTGGTTTTGGAGTGGGTATACAGGATATTATTTTTGTGTCCGTTAACTGGTAAATCAAGCGGTTCTCCCAAAACATTGCTCAGAATATTTTCCGTTCTGTATTCTGTTCCCAACGACGTTTTTCCGCCTTTCCAGATCATCCAGGTATTGAGGTTTACACCCCATAGATCGGTACGATGAAAGTTATGGTTTTTATACAAGTCGGGGGAATGATCCCGGAAAAGCATGAACGTATCGAAGTGCCTGCGCCAGTAAATTGCGGGAGTGACATGAAATTTGGAATTGGAAATCCATCTGGCAGATGAAAACATTGTCCGTACCTGTTCATATTGATTTGGGTAAACAGGAGTGTAAAAACTATTGGCACCAAATCCTTTTTCACCAACACCTGCCTGAACCTGCAGGTTTCCTTTTGGGGTTATTGCCTGGCCGGTATAAAACAGGTCTGAAATTTCAAAATCAGTGTTTTCTGTATATCCTGATGAGCTTTTTCTGTTAGCGGTCAGAAGATGATTCCCTTTTCCTGTACAGAAATTTGCGGATACTCCGAAATTAAAATAGTTGAAACTTCCTGCATCTGCCTGAGCCGATAGTCTGTTTCCCCGGGGTTGCAGGGTAATGATATTGATGGCACCTGAAAAAGCATTAGGCCCATATATTCGGGCTGCAGGGCCTTCCAGAACTTCAATTCTTTCAATTTGTGATAAACTAACCGGAAGATTTAGGTTGTGATGTCCGGTTTGGGGATCAGTCATGTTGATTCCATTTAAGAGAATGAGTGTTTGATCGAATGTGCCTCCCCGAATGCTGATATCAGCTTGTACACCTTCTGCTCCACGTTGCCTGACATCTACCGAGGCTACTTGTTTCAGCAAATCCTGAATGCTGGTTGCCGGCGACTGCTCAATCTCTGCTTTGTCAATCACATATAACACCCGCGTATTTTCCGGGAAAATCGAAGGTGCTCTGGATGCAGAAATTTCTATTTCATCCAATCCATAGTGAACAATAGTGCTGTCGGGCTCAGCGGCAATGGATAAAACCGGCAAAGACAAGCAGTAAATAACAGGGATCACACATATTTTTACCTCTGTTTTCAAAACGGAAAACAGAGCATATAGTTTCCTTGCCCATTTTCTGAAGATGAACCGGTTTTTTTCTGTTTTGTTCCTGCTATGCTTCATATGAATTATTCTTGGAGACAAAAGTAAAAATTTAGATGATTCCCCATTCACCCTGGAATACACGAATGAACTCTCATTTATCCTCGATTAAGCCTGAAGCGTCCTTCTTTTGCAATGTGTTAAATCGATCTCTTTTTGTGCAAGATAAGATTTCTCTATCGTTAATAGATAAAATCAACTATAAAAAGAGTTGAAAATCTTTTTTATTTGTGCGATCAATCTTATTTTTGTTTCGACAATTAAAAAGTAAAAACTAAAAATTAATATATCATGACTCAGATTCAATTTAATGATGCGCTTCTCGGTTTAAGGGATAAATTGCATTACTATGCACTCAGTTTAACTTCCGATTCGGATCGGGCAGATGATCTGTTACAGGAAACCATGTTAAAAGCACTGAGCTACCGGGATAAGTTTATCCAGAATACCAATTTCAAAGCATGGATTTATACCATCATGAAAAATACTTTTATCAATGATTACAGAAGAAATGTAAAAACAAGGAACACTTTTGAAGATTCAAACAACGATATGCACCTTTTGTTCTCGAAAGATAAAGTTTATCCGTCGCCCGATTCGTTTTTCGGAGCAAAGGAAATTCAGTTCACCATTGACAATCTTGAAGACGAGTATCGTTTGCCTTTTACAATGTTTTTAGATGGATACAAGTATAAAGAAATAGCTGAAGAGCTGGGTTTACCTTTAGGAACAGTCAAGAGCCGAATATTTTTCACCCGCAAAAAATTGGAAAAGTCTTTACAGGATTATTCATACAATTGATCCTATCCGCTTACACTATTTGGAAGATCTTCGGTTTTCGGGGATCTTTTTTTATTTTTACAAAAAAAGGATCGTATGAAAAAAGTTGTTACCGTTCAGCTGGCTGAGGGATTTGAGGAAATTGAAGCTGTTAGTATCATTGATGTTTTACGTCGGGCAGGTTTGGATGTAAGGATTGTTTCGGTAACCGGACAGTTAGATGTTACCGGTTCTCACGGGATTCGGATTTTGTCTGATGTGCTTTTTGAAGATGTTGACTATGGGTTGGTTGATCTCATTATTTTACCCGGGGGCATGCCCGGAGCAACTCACCTGAAGAATCATGCCGGGTTACAAGAGCAGATGAAGAAATTCTATCGTCAAGGGAAATTATTGGGAGCCATTTGTGCTGCACCTCTGGTGTTTGGGCATCTGGGGATTCTGAGGGGGCACAAGGCAACCTGTTATCCCGGATATGAGGATCAGTTGAGAGGTGCAACAGTTGCAGGTACCGATATTGAGGTTTCGGGGAATATCATCACCGGGAAAGGGGTTGGCGTTGCAGTACTTTTTGCTCTGAAAATTGTGGAAATATTCAAAGGCGAAAAATTTGCCGGTGAATTGGCAGAAAAGATGATTGTTCGGGGCTAAAATTAGCTCTCGACTTCCATTTTCCTGGTACTTCGGCACGCCTGGGTTAGAGATTTTGTATCTGTTACTCTGATTTCTGACTGGTGATCCAGTTTCTGGCATTCACGAATGCCTGGATCCATGGAGCCAAATCATCTTTTTTTCTATTTTCCGGGTAGTGAGCCCATTGCCAGGGAGCGAATGCCCGTTCGAGGTGTGGCATCATGGCCAGGTGCCGGCCATCGGCCGAGCAAATAGCAGCAGAATTATAGTCTGACCCGTTTGGATTGGCCGGATAAGTATGATGGCTATATTTCACAGGTATATGATAATCTTGTTCGCTATAGGGTAGTTTCATTTTTCCCTCACCGTGAGCAACCCAGATCCCCAGCTTCATGCCAGCCATGTTGCCAAGCATGACCGACTGGTTTTCAAGGATGTCTACATTCAGAAAAGCCGATTCAAATTTTCCCGAATCGTTGTAAAGCATTTTAGGTTGCAGGGTATGGTCAGGGTAAACCAGTCCCAGTTCGATCATTAACTGACATCCGTTACAAATTCCAAGGCTCAGTGTGTTGGAGCGACGGTAAAAATTCTCCAGTGCGATGCGTGCCTTTTCGTTATATTTAAAAGCGCCAGCCCATCCTTTTGCAGAACCCAGTACATCGGAATTGGAGAATCCTCCCACAAAAACGATCATGTTCACTTCTTCCAGTGTTTCGCGACCGGCAATCAGGTCGGTCATGTGCACATCTTTCACATCCATGCCGGCCAGGTACATGGCGTATGCCATTTCGCGATCGCCGTTTATCCCTTTCTCGCGGATAATTGCCGTTTTAATTCCCGAAGGTTTCCGCCGGTCGGGATCAATCCCGTAATCAGCTGCAATTCCGGAGAAGTCCCGGAAATCAAATTCCAGCTCATGGTTTTTATAATTACTATACCGTTCAAGTGCCAGTTCATGCCCGCTTTGCTTCCGGTCGAGGAGATAAGAGGATTTGAACCATAAATCGCGTAGTGAGTGGATGTCAAAATCGGTAGTAGAATCCAGGTTTTTTACCCTGACTTTGCGATCAGAATTCGGGAAGCCCAGAGATACAAAATGGACCTGATTTTCGGACAGTAATTTTTTTACTTCTCTATTATTAGCACATTGAATTACGACTCCCGGATTTTCACTAAACAGCGCTTTAACCAGATCATTTTCACCGATACCGGTAATATCTATATTCATGCCAGTTTGGTTGCTGCTAAAGCACATTTCAAGTAAAGTTGTGATCAATCCGCCTGATCCGATATCGTGGCCTGCCAGGATCAGTTCTTTTTCGATCAGTATTTGGATTGTATTGAAAGCAGAAACGAACTTTTCAGCATCCAAAACGGTTGGGGCTTTTTTCCCTATTTTATTGATTGATTGTGCCAATGCACTTCCACCCAGCGCTCTGTCAGAAAATGAGAAATCGATGAACAGGATTTCCTTTGACTCGTCGTTTACCAGGATGGGCTCCACTACTTTTCGTATGTCGGACACTTCTCCTGAGGCAGAAATAATAACTGTACCGGGGGCATAGACCACGTCGTTTTTATATTTTTGTGTCATGGACATGGAGTCTTTTCCGGTTGGGATATTGATCCCGAGGGCACAGGCAAAATCACTTGCTGCTTCAACAGCGTTGTAGATACGTGCATTTTCACCAGGATTTTTAGCCGGCCACATCCAGTTGGCACTCAGTGAGATACTCCTGATGTGATCGGTAAGTGGTGCCCAAACGATATTTGTCAGCGCTTCAGCTATTGACAGTACCGAGCCACAAGCTGGGTCGATCATGCCAGCTACAGGAGCATGGCCAATGGAGGTTGCCACGCCTGAAATTCCCTGGTAATCGAGGGTGATGACACCCACATTATTTAAAGGCAGCTGGATTTTTCCGGCGCATTGCTGTTTGGCTATACGTCCGGTTACCGACCGGTCAACCTTGTTGGTCAGCCAGTCCTTGCAAGCTACTGATTCCAGTTGAATTACCTGTTCAGTAAGGGATTGAATATTTTGTTGGTTATAAGTTATCTCTTCAAAATCGGATGGAAGAGTAGTATCTTCCAGTATTGTTTTTGGAGGATTCCCAAACATATAACCCAATTGCCAGTCGATGGGTTTTTCCCCGGTTTGTGAGTTCTCAAAAGTGAATTGCATATCGCCGGTGGTTTCACCAATTTCATAGATAGGAGCACGTTCCCGATCGGCGATGCGTTTCAGCAGGTCAACATTTTCCGGGTTCATCACCAGTCCCATACGTTCTTGCGATTCGTTGCCGATGATCTCTTTTTGCGAGAGTGTCGGGTCGCCCACTGGCAGCTTAGCTGTATCTATTTTTCCTCCGGTGGTTTCCACCAGTTCCGAGAGGCAGTTGAGGTGACCTCCTGCGCCGTGGTCGTGTATAGATATGATAGGATTTTCGTCCGATTCGCCCAGGGCGCGGATGGCGTTGTAAACCCTTTTTTGCATTTCGGGATTAGCGCGTTGCACAGCGTTTAGTTCGATGGCATTTTCGAATTCACCTGTAGCTACTGAGGAAACAGCCCCACCACCCATGCCGATGCGGTAATTGTCGCCACCAAGCAGAACAACTTTGTCGCCTGTGCCGGGATTGTCCTTCAGACTGTCTTTTTTATTGGCAAAGCCTATGCCTCCGGCGAGCATGACTACTTTGTCGTAACCATATTTTTTTTGTTTTTCGAAATGTTCAAAGGTTAAAACCGATCCGACAATCAGTGGTTGACCGAACTTATTTCCAAAATCACTGGCTCCGTTTGATGCTTTTATCAGGATCTCTTCAGGGGTTTGGTAAAGCCATTCTCTGGCTTTGGTAATTTGCTCCCATGGCCGTTCAGCTTCCGTCCGGGGATAGGAAGTCATGTAAACAGCTGTTCCGGCAATGGGGAAACTGCCTTTTCCTCCGCCAATACGATCGCGAATTTCACCACCTGTGCCTGTTGATGCCCCGTTAAATGGTTCAACCGTAGTTGGAAAGTTGTGCGTCTCAGCTTTCAGGGAGAGCACGGTTTCTATATCTTTTACCTCAAAAAAGTCTGGTTTGTCCTGCGTTTTTGGAGCAAACTGTGCCACAACGGGTCCCTGAACAAACGAGCAGTTGTCTTTGTATGCTGAAATAATCTTGTTCGGGTTGAGTTTGGAAGTTTTTTTAATTAACTGAAAAAGGGAAGAATTCATCTTTTTCCCATCAATCAAAAAAGTACCGTTAAAAATCTTGTGTCTGCAATGTTCGGAGTTCACCTGGGCGAAACCGTACACCTCACTGTCGGTGAGTGGGCGCCCCATGGCTTCGGAAACTGAGTTAAGGTAGGATATTTCGTCATCGCTGAGGGCCAGCCCTTCTTTTTTGTTATAAGCAGCAATGTCTTCAATTTTCAGGATTGGATCGGGTTGTTTCCCGATGGTAAATAATTGCTGGGTTAATCCATGGTACTTACGTTGCAACATGTGGTCGAATGGTGCATTTCCATCCTTCACCTGGTAAAACTCCTCAATACGGTTTATCCCTGATATTCCCATGTTTTGAGTTATTTCCACGGCGCTCGTACTCCAAGGGGTTATCATTTCGCGTCTTGGGCCTATGAACCATCCTTCCAGTTCTTCCTGATCCAGATACCGGGCATCGGAGAAAAGCCAGATGAGTTTTTCAAAGTCGTTTTTAGTCAATGGTTGAATGGAATTGACTGCAATGATTGATCTGTTTTGAGTCCTGAAAAAATGAATCATGCTGAAGATATTTTTTGTAAATGAACCTGCTTAGCAATATGGCGCAAAGATAAAAAATAATCATAGGTTGGAGTCATGGCAGAATGGATTAACTTTAGAGTTATCAATAACCAAATATGAAATCTAGTAAACCCTATTGTCATGGCAAATTCCTGCACGCTTCATTGAGCTTTATGCTGAAGGGAGTTAGGCCCCCGGTATTCATTTCTAGCCCGTTTTATTTCCTTGATTGCCGGGATTAATTCATAGCTGAGCGATTTGTTTAAAAATTTTGGGTGTGTGCAGGGGTTGATATGCAGGGTTTGTTTTTCGAAAAAATGGAGTTACTTTGACTGAAAATTCTGAAAATGCATAAGACTATTATCATGCTGTTGCTGGTATTGCTTTTTATTTCTTGTGGAACACAGAAGCAGTTACAGCGGTCGTATACGGGAAAACCGGTTTCAGCGCTTGCCGGTCGGTTCGGGAATCCCGTTACGGTTATTGAATTACCTGGGGATTCGGTGTATATATATGAAGAAACGGAAGAGTTACGTAGCACAGAGATTAGTCAGGGGCGTTTGGCACTCGATCCGATTGTCACGCCGCATGTGATTAAGACCAGGCGATTTTATTTTACGGTTAAAAATGGGATTATTATTAAAACCAGGATTGAAGAAGAATATAAGAGATAGCCGGCAAGATTTTTAATGAAAGCTGTTTCAATTTAAAGAAATTTTATAGTTTTGCAAGGCAATTTTTAAAGCATATGGTCATGCCGGCAAGTTCTTTTTTAAGAACCGGTTGACGGACAACAATGTCGGGGGCCGGGCACACGTTCTGAACAATTGAAACGCCCAGATGGTGGAATTGGTAGACACGCCAGGTTGAGGGCCTGGTGGCCGTTTTTGGCTGTGCAAGTTCGAGTCTTGTTCTGGGCACAACATAATACGCAATTATCTATAAAAAAGGTGATTGCGTTTTTTTTATTTCTCCTGTTTTCCCCACTGATTCGCCGTAAACTAGCTAAATTTCAAATGTTCTGGTCGAAGGATTAACCGCCATTTGAGGGGTCACAATAAATTTCATTGCAGCTCCATGAGTAGGATTGAGTTGAAATTTCTTGATGATTTGTTATAACGAGGCACAAAATCAATCGATATTTTTTTCAATGAATCCTGATCGGTTTGGTGGGGCCGGTGTTTTAATTTTTTGGGGTAGATTTTTATTCAATTCCTCCAGGAGTACTTCCACTGCTTTTTTCAATGTAGGATCGTTTCCTTTGGCCAGTTCTTCGGGGCGGTCAAACACTTCGATATCGGGGTATACTCCAATACCTTCAATGATCCATTCGCCGTTTTCATCGAAAACGCCGAACTGGGGTACTGAGATGCTGCCTCCATCCACCAGTGAGGCGTTTCCTGAGATACCGACCAATCCACCCCAGGTACGTGTGCCAATAAGCTGTCCGAGTCCCTTCTTCCGGAAGTAATAGGGCAGGGCATCGCCTCCTGAGGATGAATACCCGTTAATAAGCATCACTTTGGGGCCATCGTGGGCTATCCCCGGTGTTTTCATGGGATCGAGGTTCCCGCGGTTCCAGTAGCTGAGGGTTTTCCGGTCGAGTAGTCCGGTCATCACATCGGGGATGAAGCCTCCTCCATTGTAGCGGTCATCAATGATCAGCGCTTCTTTGTCGTGGAATGCATACATCCCTCTGAACAGTTCCCTGTTCCCCTCGTAGGAAGTGTTGGGTACGTGAATGTATCCTATACGTCCGCCTGACCATTCTTCCACCATTTGACGACGTTCATTGACCCAATTCAGATACATCAGTTCCAGCTCGCTTTTTATTGGTTTGATGATGGAGGTACGGGCATTGCTTCCATCAGCATTCTCCGAAACCGTAATCTCCAACATACCCTCTGCGCTGTTTTCGAAGTATAGATAGGGATTGTCTCCCGTAAAAATTTCATGATTGTTTATGCGAATGAGGTAATCTCCTTCCTTCACATCCACACCCTGTTCGGTGAGAGGTGAACGGCGTGCTTCGTTCCAGTTTTCTCCCTTGTAAATTTTTGAAAATTTATAGCGTCCTGCACTGATATCCTCTTCCAGTCTGGCTCCAGGCAACCCGTTTTCCACGCGTTCCACAGTTTTAAAATCGCCCCAGTTCACATAGGCATGTCCGGTGTTGGTTTCTGAAACCATTTCGCCAAGGATATAATCCAGGTCGGCACGATGGCCAACAGACGGAAGCAGTTGGCTGTAGTTATTCCGGATGGCTTCCCAGTCGACCTCATGAAGATTTTCCACATAGAAATAATCACGGAAAATTCGCCATCCATCGGTAAATATTTGTTCCCACTCCTTCACCGGGTCAATTTTCATTTTTAATCCCCCGAGATCCAGTTTTCCTTCACCTGCTTTTATCCCCGCTTTTACAGCAGTAACTCCAAAGTCGTTCCCCGAGCGGTAAAGCATAGTTTTGTTATCGGCTGCAACGATTGCCTGCTGTACATTGGCCATGATTTCACTACTCTCTTCTTTTTCTATGTTATACATGTTCAGTTTTCCTCCAGAAATATACAGCAGACCCCCTTCAACTGCCTGGAGGTTGTAGTAACTTCCTGGTTTTGTTGGTAAAGCTATAATTCGGCTGTCTGTTCCTTCTACATCTATTTCAACAAGAGGTTCAGCTTTGGGGAGGTTTTTTTTACTCTTCTCCTCTGTTTTTTCTTCCGGGGCCTCCACTTTCACCGGTTCTACATCTATCTTGTTTTTATAGAGCCTGGGTCCGTCTTTCTTTAGCGTCAGGGCATAAATACGTGTAGCATTGTCATAGAGGTAGTCGAATTCAAAACTCGAAAAGCTAAGGTTGAAATCACGGTTTGAGAGAAAGAAGATGAATTGACTATCAACAGAAAAGACGGGGGAGTAGTCATTGAATGTATCATCAGTGAGCTGGAAATTTGCCTTATTGTAGATGTCATACACCCAGATTGCCGATTGTCCGTTTGATGATTCTTTTGAATAAAGCACCCATTTTGAGTCGGGAGAAAAAGAGTAGTCTCTGATCTCGCTTTGCGAAGCGCTGGTAATGATCTCTTCTTTTTTCTCTTCCACGTTCCATAGCTTTAGTTTTAGCGACCGGTCGGAATACAGAAGGTATTTGCTGTCGGGTGACCATTCACTATCATGTTTCCAGGCTGATGATCCAGAAGTTATCTGCACGGGTTCGGCATTTTTCTTATTCTCCAACAGATAGATTTCATATTCACCTGTGGCATCGGAGTACCAGGATATATATTTTCCGTTTGGTGACCAGTTTGGATAAATTTCCCGAATGCCCGGAGTTTGGGTTAGGTTTTCAGTTTTTCCATTTTCAACCGGCACGGAAAAGATATCACCCCGGGCATCAATTAGTACTCTTTTTCCGGTCGGAGAGATGGCATAGCTGTGGATATTTTTTATTACACTTTTGTATGAGGGCAGTCGGTTTGGATTATCATACCGGATATTCACTGTTATTTTCTCCGTTTCCCCGGAGTTCATATCTGTTTTATAAAGGTATCCTCCATTTTCAAATACCAGTTGTCCGTTTTGGCCCGACAGCCACATCACGTCAAAGGTGGGGAAGTTGGTAATTTTTTCAGTTTCTTTGGTTTCGGTGTTATAGCGATAGATATTTAGTTTTAAATCCCTGTCGGAAGCAAAGAATATATTATTTCCCTCCCACACCGGCCACTGATCAGAACCGGCAAAGTGGGTTATTTGTTCCGAAGAGTTATTTTCCAGGTTATATATCCAGAGTTCTGTGGCACGCCCCCCCTTGTATCGTTTCCAGGATCTGAATTCACGGTCGACCGGAGTAAAGCATAATTGATTTGCATCGGGAGAAAACACAGCGAATCCGCCATTAACGATTGGAAGTGGTTTTTCGAACCCGCCATCGAGGCTTACCGTAAAATATTTGCCATTTCTTTCTCCAAATTCTGTACGGTTCGACCGGAAGAGTATGTTTTTGCTGTCGGGTGTCCAGTCGAGCACCACATGGTCGAATCCGCCACGTGGAGGCATCATCCCAACAGAGTTGTAATAGGTGAGTTGTTTGGGTGTACCTCCTTCGGAAGGAATGACATATACCTGCCTGTTACCCCCATATTCTCCCGAGTATGCAATCCATTTCCCGTCAGGTGAAATTTTCGGGAACAGCTCCAGCCCTTCATGTGTGGTAAGCTGGCGGGCAGTGCCTCCATCTGCCTCAACAGTCCAAATGTCTCCGGCGTATACAAATGCAACCAGGTTGCCGTTGATGTCGGGTAATCGTAATAACCTGCTGTCTTCTTTTGCCTGTGTGTTAAAGCTGCCCGCAGTGAGCAGTATAAAAAGTATAAATAGACGTAACTTGTTCATTTTCAATCGTGTTAACTTGATCATGCCCGTTTGTATTTTATGGTTAAAAAACAATACAAACTACGAAGATAAAAAAAACGGAGTCCAGTTTTCATGTTTTTAAGATTAGGTTTGCGTGAAATCTTTTTTTCTTAATCTCAAACTGTTACTTACCACGCTAACGCTGCTCAGTGCCATGGCTGCTCCTGCAATCATTGGGTTAATCAAAAATCCGCTGACAGGATAAAGGATACCTGCAGCGATGGGGATTCCGATCAGATTATAAATGAATGCCCAGAACAGATTTTGTTTAATGGTGTGAACAGTTGCTATGGAGAGCTGGATAGCCTCTGATATTTTGGTCAGGTCGGAAGATATAATAGTCATTTTGGCAACATCCATAGCTATATCGCTGCCTTTCCCCATGGCAATGCTTACGTCAGCCTGAGCCAGCGCAGCACTGTCGTTGATTCCATCACCAGCCATGGCAACAATTTTGCCCTGTGCCTGTAATTTTTTTACAAAAGCAGCTTTTTCATCCGGCAGCATTGCGGATTGGTAGTTTGGAATACCCGTTTTTTTAGCGATAGCTGAGGCTGCGTTGTCGTTATCGCCTGTAAGCATATATACTTCAATACCTGACTTTTGTAGCTGTTGAACAGCCTGTTGGGAAGTTGCTTTTACCGGATCGCTGATGGCTAGCACGGCCAAAACCTTACCGTTACCGGCAAACCAGATTACCGTTTTGGCTCCCCGGCTCCAATGTTGTGCTTTGGCTGCCATACTTTTTTCTATCACGATATGGTTTTCTTCCAACAATCTTTGATTTCCCACCCAAAAGGTTTTCTCCATGACCGTTGCTTTCACTCCTTTGCCTGGAAAACTTTTAAACTGAGTGACAGAAATTTGATCCTGGTGTTGAAGATGCCCTGCAACTGCTTCTCCCAGGGGATGTTCTGAGATTTTTTCTATACTATAAAGGATTTGTTTCAGTGCAGGATCATCCGCAAACCACAGATCGTTTGTAACTAAAGGTTTACCTTCTGTTATTGTCCCGGTTTTATCCAGGATGATGGCATTGATTTTTTTTGCGAGCTCCAGGCTTTCTGCATCTTTAATCAGGATACCCTGCTCAGCTCCTTTCCCAACGCCAACCATTATGGCGGTTGGTGTAGCCAGACCGAGGGCACAGGGGCAGGCTATCACCAGTACGGTTATAAATGCCAGTAATCCTTGTGAAAATCCGTTTTCTCCTTCCAGGATAATCCAGGTAATAAAAGATAAGGTGGCGATGATGATCACTGTGGGCACAAAGATACCTGCAATTTTATCGACCAGTTTTTGCACGGGTGCTTTACTTCCCTGAGCCTCCTGCACCATTTTAATAATTTGTGCAAGCAGGGTGTTACGACCCACTTTTTCGGCCTGAAATTGAAAACTGCCCTTCTGATTGATGGTTCCGGCATATACCATTTCCCCTTCTTTTTTTTGCACAGGCACAGGTTCGCCGTTCAGCATACTCTCATCAACATAGGAGTGACCTGAAGTCACCTTCCCGTCTACTGCAATTTTCTCTCCCGGTTTGACCAGCACAGTATCTCCGGGTTTGACATTTTCGATGTCAATTTGCACCTGGTGCCCCCTGTCGTTAATCGTCGTAACGGTTTTAGGCCGAAGCCCCATAAGCTTTTTAATAGCCGAAGAAGTATTGCCTTTGGCTTTTTCTTCCAGTAATTTTCCCAGCAGAATAAAAGCTATAATCACGGCTGATGCTTCAAAATAAACATGGTCATGCAATCCCTTGTTTGTCCAGAATTGGGGAAAGAGAGTGTTGAATACGCTGAATATATAGGCAACACCGGTGCTCAGGGAAACCAGTGTGTCCATGGTGGCTGAGAGATGTTTTGCCTGCTTCCATGCCTGGATGAAAAAGTCTCTGCCCAGCCATATTACAACAGGGGTGCTTAATGCCCACATGATCTCTTTGGCAAAGGGCATGTTCATCAGGAACATGCCAATAACCACAACAGGTGCTGAAAGCACTAACGCCCAAATAGTCTTTCTTTTTAACCGGGTAAGTTTTTGCTGTTGAAAGGTTTCAACAGTTTGTTGATTTGCTGGACTTTCATCCAGCAATAAGTCGTAGCCAATGCTCTGGACAACTTTTTGCATTTCAGGAGGTTGCACCTGTCCGGGGATATAATCGATCATGACGGTGGCTGTTGCCAAATTTACTCTGGCATCGACGATTCCTTTTTGTGATTTTAACCCTCTTTCAACCCTCGCTGCGCAGGATGCACAAGTCATATTCATTACAGGAAATGATTTCCGTGTGGTTGGTATGCCGTAGCTTATATTTTTAATGTCCTGGATTGCTTCAACTATCTCTTTCCGGTGTGTTGCTGATGTTGCATCCGGATGATTGAAAACCTTGCGGTGAAAAACCTCTTCTTTATTTTTGTTCGCATTTTTACCTACATGCAGGATATGCTGATCATTTTTATTCCGGTGAAGTGACGAAAGGTTTATCTTATTTTGCATTGTCATATCAGGTTGTATTAATTGTTCAATGCAAATCTCGCTACTCTTGCCGGAAAAGATGTTACGTTATTTTAAAAAAGAGTTATAACTTTTACACCTCGTCCAGTGGTATTCGCTTGCTGATTTTTATCTTCTTAAAATGACTGGGAGTAAGTCCTGTCACTTTTTTGAATTGATTGCTCAGGTATGCAACGCTTGAATAATTCAGCTGAAAGGCAATTTCGCTCAGCGACAGTTCTCCATAAACCAGAAGCTCTTTTACTCTTTCAATTTTTTGGGCAATAAAATATTTTTCGATCGTTGTGCTCTCCAGTTCCGAAAAGAGATTGGACAGATAGGTGTAATCGTGGTGGAGTTTGTGGCTCAGGTAGTCAGACAAATTTGTTTTAAGATGAATGTTTTCCTGGTGAATCAATTCAATGATGGAGGATTTAATCTGGCTTATAAGTTGACTTCTGCGATCATCCATTATTTTAAATCCGAAAGTTTTCAGATGGTTATCAAGAATCAGTTTGTCTTCTTCTTTCAGATTTTCTCTGATTTCTACTTCCCCCAATTTGATGGTTTCCACGTGGTACCTGAATTTTTCCAATTCATTTTTCACAATCAGGATGCAACGGTTACAGACCATATTTTTGATGTAGAGCTTCATGCATTGTCTATAAAGATTGGGTTTGTCCATGCGGTATTGCCATTTTTATCGGTCACTTCACACCTGACCCATTTCGGCTTTTTCCTGGTCAGGTCCCAAACTGCTGAAGTCAGTCCATTTGGGTCTTTCGACCAAATAACATTCCCATTTCCTGAGCCACTGGTTCGGAATACAATTTTTTGGACAGGGGAGCACTTGATGGAAACCTTCATTTTTTCATCCACGATGAACTTTTCAATTTCCGGACCTTTAGAGGCATAGAAGCAGCCGGTTTCGAGTGCTTCGATAATATTTTTCTCGTTCAGCTTTTCTGCTTTTATCATGGTCCATGCTTTACCGACCGCATCACTTTTATGCACATCATCAGTTGCCAGTCCCGATAAGATGTACCCGTTGTTTAACATCTGATCCCAATGAACCCGGCCATTTCCACTATCGGCTCCCTCACATACTTCGTTGTGCACTTCTACCCCAATGTATCCGGAAACCTCTGACATTTCAATAAAGGTATGTCCTGTCCAATAAGGATGGGCATAAAACACTTTTGCCCCTTTATTTTTAATGTCATTGATGATTTCCTGAGCTGACATGCTGTTGTCGTAATGGTAGGGGTGGGGTAACCCGATGCCCAACAGGTGATGAGCAGGGGCTCCCGAGTAGGTGTCGGGATGGAACTCTATTCCACTTATGGCTAAAAAATTCCGGGATGAATAATCCGATAAGTCGTTCGTTTTCCGGTGATCAGTGATGGAAACAATATCAAAACCTTTATCCTTGTATTGTCTTATTCGTGTGGGCACATCCACATCCCCGTCGCTGGTTGTTGTATGCACATGCAGTGCCGCCTTATACCACTTTCCTTTTGTTGTAAACGGGTTAACCAACCGTTTTTCATTGGCAATATTTGCTTTTGACCCACTGGCAAATACCGATGGAACTAACGTTGACGCTGCTGAGATACCTGCCAGTTTGAAAAAGTTACGTCGTTTCATATTTACGGATTTTTGATGTGTTTATAAAACTGTTAAATTTTGTTTAAACGTTTAAAATTTGCGTTTAAATTATCATTCAATGAATTTACCAGGAGCTTTTACTGGGATTCCTTAGTAAAGTAGCCAAATCAAGCTACTCACAGAATCCTTTCCAGCATCCTTTTGGTTCAAAAATAAACAAATTTATTACGATATTCCGTTCATTTGCACTTTTCATCAATTTTGTGTTCCGAGGCTTTCGAGTACAAACTAACGATCTGATTAACATGAATTGTTTTTTCCAATGGAAATGAATTGAATAAAAAATATTAATTTTGGTGGCGTTAACCAAAGAATTAAATCATGTCAGAAAAAGTTCACAGATGTACCTCTGCTGGTGATGCAGTGTACGGGTTAGGTTTTATTGGTGCAGCCATTTATTATATCTCCACCGCAGTAGGTTTTTGGATGGGGGTATTGGGATTTTTAAAAGCTATTGTTTGGCCGGCATTTTTTGTATATGAGGCTTTAAAGTACTTAGCCGGGGCTTGATTGAATTGTCAGCCGGTTTTTATCCTGCAAGTTCACACAGGATGTATCTGTTATGGAATAGCTGAAGCAGTTTCTGGTTAGCCAGGAGGAATTCAGTTGTGTCTGTTACGCTGCTGGTTCCTACAAAAAAAGGCCTTCTAATGAAGACCTTTTTTTGATTGGGATGTTTCTTAAAATCTTTTTTCCTTGATACGGGCTTTTTTGCCTGTGCGTCCACGCATGTAAAATAATCTTTTACGACGCACTTTTCCTCTTTTGTTCACTTCAATTTGATCAATGAAGGGTGAAAAAAGCGGGAAGATACGTTCAACCCCGATGTTGCCCGACATTTTACGTACGGTGAATGTTTTGGTATTTTCTCTTCCGCTGATCTGGAGTACTACGCCGCGAAAGTTCTGGATACGTTCCTTGTTGCCTTCTTTAATCAGGTAACTGACAGTAACGGTATCCCCAGCAGAGAATTTAGGGTGTTCTTTTTCAACCTTAAATTCGTTTTCTACAAATTGTATTAAATCCATTTCTGAAATTATTTAATTAATGTTGGCAATGTAATTTGCTCTGGTGCAAAAAAGAGATTGCTTTAAACCGGCGCAAAAGTAATACTTTTTTTTAAATGAAACGGGCATGATTATTTTAATCACAAATGAGTTTGATTAAAAGATTTGCGAGTTTCATCTTCTACTTTGGAAAATAAGCAATTTGAATAGGATCAATTCAGCACTTTAAAGTGGTCGCCTGTTTGTTCCACAATGATCCGGTACCACCAGTCGGGGTATTCGGGGAAATGCGGATAGATAGGCATTCCGGTTTCACTTCGTTCGAACTGGCCGTCTTTTTCTTTTTTAATATTTCCGTCGAGGTATTTTATTAGCAGGTATTCGCCCAGTTTTTTCCAACGTGCTGTCATATTATTCGATTCGTTAACCGAATATTGGGTTAAAAATTCCCGGGCTTTTCCAGGGTTACCTGTTTTGTAAAGCCCTTCGGCTGCCTGATCGATCACCGGCAGGTAGGTTTCGAATTTATCTTCCAGTTCTTTTTGTGCTTTTTGAATATCTTTTATGGTTTCATTGTATCTCAGGTAAGCGAAGTTTGACACTTTATTGAAGATCCAGAAAGCAGCAGTTTCACTATATGTATACATATCGCCATTTCCTTCGGCAAAGCATTCAGGGATTTCATTAATCCCGCAATAAACGGGCACGTAGCACGTGCTGTAGGTATCGTCAACACCGAACCAGATGATCCCGCCGACAGGATCAGGGAGCCAGTTTCTGCTTTGAGTAACAAATGAGAAGCCGGTTTGGCGGGTTGAAATAGGGCGTTCGTTGCAATATTCAACCGAATCGACTTGCCAGGTTAGTTTTCCAAACCGGTAAGGCAACGCGAATGGTCCTGCCCCGGGATCAAGAGTCATGTCCAGTTCGGTACCCTCATAATGATCACGCATTAATTCCTGAACATCTCTGACACTTAATTTTTTGTCGGGTTTGATCCAGAGGGGCATCCTGTTCATGGCAAAGTTATTATCTCCACCGTTCAGGATTTTCCCCTTGGCATAGTCCAGGTGTTTCTCCATCCCCTTTGTTACTCTGTTAAAGCCTGACCAAACGCGGGCTTCACAGAAGCGCGCAGCTCCAAAATCAACAGGAGCATATACATCAGAGAAGCTAAAATCAGCATCGGTTCCGCTATACCAGCCTTTTTCGCGAGCAAATGAAATTACATCTTTTGAATAGATACAATTCTCCGGGTCGTTTTTTGGAAATGTGGTGATTCTTGCCTGGTTGGCATGTCCGCTGATGTAACCTTCAGGAATTTTTAAGGCCACCCAAACGGCACCCTTTGCTCCTTCTCCCTTGCCGATCATCTCCATGATCCATACCTCGTTGGGGTCGGCAAAGGAAAACGATTCACCTGAACTGTAATACCCGTATTTTTCAACGAGATCGGCCATGACATAAATCGCTTCGCGGGCTGTTTTGGCACGCTGAAGGGTTACATAAATCAGGCTGCCATAATCCATGATGGCACCTTCCTGACTGTGAAGCTCTTCCCTGCCACCATAAGTTGTTTCTCCTATTGCCAGCTGAAACTCGTTGATGTTTCCAACAACACTGTAAGTGTGAGGAACCTGGGGAATACGACCTAAGAACTTGCCGGTATCCCATTCGAAAATGTCGCGCATAGCACCTTCCGGATAATCCTGGGCAGGCTGATAATAAAGCTCACCGTATAAACCGTGCGAGTCAGCAGCATAAGTAATCATGGTGGATCCGTCAACCGAGGCTCCCCTGGTTACCAGAAAATTGGTGCAACCGTTTGAAAATTGATAATTGGTTAACAGGAATACAAAAATGAGTATCCCCGTGGTTAATTTTGTATTTCTCATTCCTTTGTTGTTTTTGTGAAACGGCAAATATAATTATTTCCATCAATCATAACCTGATTTTTGTCGTACAGTCAAATTGATGTGACTCATGTAGTTGATTTCACCGCTTTCATTACAACCTGTGCCGACATGGTGAAAAGAAAAGAGAATTGCCGTCAGCTTTAGGTATTTATTTTATCTTTATAATTCCTATTTTCGCAGGATTGACATGTAAAATCAAATGGTTTTGTAATGAAGGAGAAAGAAATACGAGCTTCCCTGATGGAAGCATTTGTGATAAAAACTTCTGTTAAACAGAAGGTATATGCGAATACTTTACAGTCTTTTAGAATATTAAAAAAGGTGTTGAAAGGGTTGGAAAAAAATTACCATTCCATGATCAGTGATCAGCTTTCATCTCAGGTACTGCCTGTGTACAGAGAGCGTGGACCATTTGAAGCGGAATTTGAAATCGGTGGTGACCTTTTGATATTCAGTATGCACTCCAATGTTTTTGAGTTTGATAACAAAAATCCTCTTTGGAAATCGTCATATATACAGGATGACCCATTGCGCTCGTATTGTGGAATGATCAATATTTATAACTTTCTGGCTGATTCATTCAGGTATAACCGGGTGAATGACCTGGGGTACCTTGTTGCCCGAATTTTTGTGAATAAAGACAATCATTTTTATGTAGAAGGGAAAAGACAAACCGAGGAGAATGTAAAAAGCTTTGCTGTTGATACCATTTCTCCCGGTGTATTGAGGCAGATTGTTGAAACTGCCATCCGGTATTCTATTGAGTTCGACCTCCTGGTGCCTCCTTACGATCATGTTAAAGTGGCAACAGTTGATCAGATGCTGGAGAAAATGATTCATTCTAAAATGACCACAGGTAAACGCCTGGGATTTTCATTTAATTCTGACGATGTTTAATGGGAAATAATTTGTTTTAAGATGTCCGAAATGATAAGGGAAAAAGTAACCGAACGATTTATCCGGTTTGCAAAGGATAATACTACTTCCGATCCGGAGAGCAAATCCTGGCCAAGTACAGAAAGACAGAGGGATTTTATGATAAAGCTGAAGGCAGAGCTTCAGGAGATTGGATTAACTGACGTTGATCTGGATGAAAATGGTTACCTCATGGCTACTGTTCCTGAAAACACTGGATCAGATAGCCCGGTTGTTGGTTTTATTGCCCATGTGGATACCAGTCCTGACTTTGAAGGGAACCGCGTGAATCCTCAATTTACCCGAAATTATAACGGGAAAATTATCCACCTGAAAGATGGAGTATCAATCGATCCGGCAGAATTTCCTGAACTATTACAATATAAAGGTCAGGATATCATCACATCTGATGGTACCACCCTGCTGGGTGCAGATGATAAAGCCGGTGTAGCTGCCATTGTCACTGCTGCTGAATTCCTGATCCACGATTTGAAGAAAAGAAAGCATGGCAGGATCAGGATCGGATTTACACCCGACGAGGAGATTGGCCGCGGTGCAGATAAATTTGATGTAAAAAAATTTGGTGTTGACTTTGCGTATACGCTCGACGGGGGTGAGATTGGCGAACTTGAGTATGAAAATTTTAATGCTGCAGGAGCAAGGATTTCCATCAGAGGGAGAAGTGTACACCCCGGGATGGCTAAGAATAAAATGGTCAATGCTTTGTTGATTGCCAACAGGATCATCTCCATGCTGCCTCCTGCCCAACGTCCCGAGCATACCGAGAAATATGAAGGTTTTTTCCATTTAACTTCCTTGTCAGGGTCCGTCGAGAGTGCGGAGATGCAGTTTATTATCCGGGATCATGACCGATTTAAGTTTGAAGAGAAGAAAAGGCTACTGAAGGAAGTGGTTCAGCTGATGAACCTTGAAGTGGGGAAAGAGCTGGTTCATATTGTCATGCAGGATCAGTATTATAATATGAAACAACAAATTGAACCAGTGATGCATGTGATTGAAATTGCCCGGAATGCTATGAGATTGGCTGGCATTGAACCTAAAGTAAAAGCAATTCGTGGTGGTACCGACGGAGCAAAACTTTCCTATAACGGATTGCCCTGTCCTAATATCTTCGCGGGAGGCCACAATTTTCATGGTCCTTATGAGTTTCTTCCCATTCCTTCGCTGGTAAAAGCTGTGGAGGTTATTTTGAATATTGCAGAGCTGGCTGTTTCGGAAAATTGGAAAACTAAATAGATGTATTCCCGGTTTAATGAATTTGTATACACGCACCATCTTTTTGATCCCGGTCAGAAAGTACTGCTGGCTGTGAGTGGAGGCATGGACAGCATGGTATTGTTACATCTTTTTGAAAAATCAACTTTCATTTATGGTGTGGTGCATTGTAATTTTCAACTACGTGGTAATGACTCCGACCAGGATGAGGAGTTCGTCAGACAACAGGTTACCAGTCACGGTGTGCCTTTTTTTTTCCGTCGCTTCGAAACGGAAGAGCATGCACGCATAAATGGTATATCCGTTGAAATGGCAGCCAGGGAATTGAGGTATACATTTTTTGAAGAGGTACGAATGACCCATCATTATGACTTTATTGTTACTGCTCACCACCAGGATGACCTGCTGGAAACATTTTTTTTGAATCTTTCACGAAAAACCGGCATCCGTGGTCTGACCGGCATAAAAGAAAAGTCGGGGCACATCATCCGGCCACTCCTGTTCGCTACCCGACAGGAAATAGAGCAGTATGCCCGGATCAGTTACATCGAATTCCGCCAAGACCGGACCAACAATGAGGTTATCTATCAACGGAATTTTATTCGCCATAAAATATTACCGCTGTTCCAACAGCTAAATCCAGCATTCAAAACCAACCTGGCAGAAACTATCCTGAATCTGAGGGATGCTGAAGATGTATACTCTATTGGAATAGAAGAAGCAAAGAAAAAGGTTGTTACCTTTCACGACAATCAAACGATTATTCATATTCAATCCCTGCAGGTTAGCCCCTTCCCGGAAACTTTGCTGTTTGAAATCCTTGCTGAATATAACTTTAATGCCCGAACTGCCGGTCATCTGTTTCGGCGCCTCGACAGTGAGCCGGGGAAACAGTTTTTCTCCAAAACCCACCGGTTGGTGAAAGACAGAGAATTGTTGTTTATTACTCCTCTACCCGAAAATGAGGAACGGATTTACTATATCGAGAAAGAGGATATTGAGCTGTACGCTCCCTTCATTCTTCATGTTGAAAAAATTCATCGTAAGGATTTTCAAATGATCCAATCCCCCCTGGTGGCATGCCTTGATCTCCAAAAACTTGAATTCCCGTTACTCATCAGGAAATGGCAGCAGGGAGATTATTTTCAACCACTTGGTATGGACGGATTTAAAAAGTTGAGTGACTTTCTGATTGATGAGAAAGTTCCAGTTCATGAAAAGGAGAATACCTGGCTGCTGTGTAGTGCACAGAAAATTGTCTGGGTAATGGGACACCGGATCGATAATCGTTTTAAAATCACACCCAAAACAGCAGTAATCCTTAAAATAGAGATATCAGCAGAATAAAAAGCAGTCTTTACCCCCGGGATGACTTATAGTTTTAATTGTATCATGGAATTTTTTTGATGGTTTTTAAAACCAGATGAGCATTCATTTGTTTGGATGTTAAGGAGAAAAATGAATTGGTTATCCGGTTTATCAGGATAATCCATGAAATTCCCTATTTGCAGCTGCTGACGAAATGAGTTTACAGGCTTCGGAGACCGGTAAATACAGGCACGAACAGAGCAAAATATTTGTAGAAAAAAGTATAGATGAAGTTAAATCTTATCGAATGAAGAATTTTTTGAAAGAGCGAAAACTTGCGTTGCTGTTTGCTTTGCTGGGAGCAGCAGGAGGTTTTATATACTGGAGGTTTATCGGTTGTACCAGCGGAACCTGTCCCATTCAGTCGGTTTGGTACTGGTCAACCCTGTGGGGTGCAGCAGCAGGATATCTGATTGGCGACTTTGTTACAGATATTGTTATCAGACAAAAAAAGAAAAAAGAGGAAATAAAATGAATCCCAGGTTTTTACAAAAGATCAACTCACCCAAGCCGGTGGTGGTAGACTTTTATGCCGACTGGTGTGTTCCCTGTAAGCAGGTGACTCCGGTATTAAAAGCACTGAAACAGGAACTAAAGGGTATAAGAATCGTAAAGGTTAATGTGGATATCAATCCTTTTATTGCCGGGAAATACAATGTCAGGCGACTTCCTACTATCATGGTATTTATTGCCGGGGAACCTGTATGGTCAGGTGAAGGTTTATACAGTACCCGGGAGTTAAGATCCATTTTAGTACAGGAATTGAGCAGGGATTAGCCAAACCTGCCTACCAGATTTTTCATTTTTTCCAATCCTGTTTTTGCTACATCCAACGCATCATTTTTCCAATAAGATTTATTAAAAAGTTCCAGGGAGATTACTTTTTTGCTGTCAGTATTTTTCAGACTGGAAATAATCTGTTCAAAGGGAGCGACGCCGTCGCCCGGATATACCCGGTCGCTGTCGGTTTGTTGTTCCCGTGGAATGGTGTTTGTGAAATCATTGAAATGAAACATTTCAATTGCCGGCCCTGACAGAAGTTTCAGACTGTCAAATCCGCTGTTCCCCCGGAACATGTGGTATACATCGGGCAGGATACATGCTTTGGGATGGTTTGCTGCTGACGCCACGAACATCGCCTGTGAGATATGATACAGGTTGGCCGATGTACCCCAGATCTCCAGCTGCGGAGTTACACCGGTCAGGTCGCCCAGCTCTAACACGGCACGATACCGTTTGCCAACTGCAAACAGGTCGAGGAGGGGAGGTCTGGTAGCTCCGGCGGGAGGTGCAGCTATACGCTTGCAGCCTATCTGCGCCAGCATGTCCATCTCTCGCTTCATCTGCTCCAGCCCGGCACGCCGTTTCATTTCATCATCAACAGCCCACTGGGCAAAGCCGATGGCATTCTCAATGGTTAGCCCCAAATCTGCAACAAATTTTTTTAACTCCCCCAGACTGCCTCCTGCAGTTACATACTTCTCCAGGTCGCGCACCCAGATCTCAATGCTATCGTATCCCGCTTTGGCGGTGATCCTGAACTCTTCCTGAAATCCGACTTCCTGTCCTGAGATGGTGCTGGTGTTTAAACAGTAGGAAAAAAATTTGTTGTCGCTGACAACCTTTCTTTTGGGCAGACCGGCAGCCCCGGTTAATATCCCTCCTGCTAGTAACGCCATGCCCCTTATTGCTTCTCTCCTTTGTACCATAGTTCCCCTTTTTGTGATTTTTTTCAAAAATAACTTTCTCTGGGGAAAAGGAACTGTATTTTTTTTAAGAATTCTGAAGAATCCTAATTCTTTACTCACAAATTGAGAAAAATGGAATGTAAAACTCCAATGGCCCAGAAAAATTACAGGAGTGATTATGAAAAAATACAATAGGTTAAACTGAACTGGTTGTTGCAATGCATAAATAAATAATTGAATTAAATTTGCCACAACGAAGCGAGCATGACGATTCATGAAGCAAACGACCATAACAATGAACGTTAACACAAACGAGAATAATTATTATACTTTTTTTCTTTGCGTCTTTGCAGTGAAAAAAAGAATGAGATGAAAAAAACCACACTAAATCCGATTACCTGCAAATGAATTCCTGTGAGGACAATATAAACGAAGGGAACATGGAAGAGACAAAAAGAGAACGTAATTGCCTGAAAAATTTATGGCTGTATTTATTTATCCTGGTAGTACCAGGTCATCTTTTGGCTCAGTATGAGCATGACAGGGTAAACATAACAGTCAATAAAAATTTCGAACTGTTTTATGCTATGTACCTCTCTTCTGATGCAGATAGTATATTTCTTGCCAACCGTTTTTCTGGTTTTTCTTTGTTAACACAACACAACTTTAAGTTAAAAAGGAATTTTTTTGATGCATTTAGTGAATATAAGAACTCCCCACAGGTAAAATTCTATAATCAACTTGTAGTAAAAGGGTTCGGATTTGGTGGCGCACTCAATGTCCTGCTGAGAGTAGATCAGAATTTAAACATAGTTGATTCCTGCTTTTTTGATGAACATTTTCCTATGCCGAAAGAGGCAAAACCGGAGGTTCTAAAGTTTTTAACCCGGTTGAAAGAGTACAGTGAGCTGACGAACTTTGAAGAATTCTACAAACAGCAACAGCCCGAGTACGATGCCATTCTAAAAATACATTCACAAAAGGTAAACTTGCCGGAATTGGTGTCTTCTATAGAGAACTTTTTTGGACAGCGCATTTCAGGATACCAGGTAACACTGCTTCCTATGATGTGGCCTGGAGGTATGTCATTGGAGTATAAAAAGGATTGCGCAGACAGCTTGCGGGAAATTCATATTTGTATAGGCCCGAAAGATGTTGATGCCGACAGACCGGTTTTTGGCCCGGACGAAAAGTTTAAAGCCGTTATTACCCATGAGTTCATTCATCCATTTGTTATGGATCACTGCCTGATCCACCGCGAAGAAATTGAGCAATATGCGTATTGGTATCAAAAACATGAAGATGTATACCGGAATAACGGTTGTCCAGACTGGTTTGCTGCTGTAAATGAAGAATTAACACGTACTGTGGAAATAATCATTACCTCGGGTGACGACCCCGAAAAAGCCAATAAAGCAATAGAACATCAATCCAATAAATTGGGATTTCCTTGTATCCCCGTTTTTTATCATGCTTTTAAAAAATATTACAGCCCGACTGCAAGAAAAGATATCTCTCTCGATACGGTCTTTGCTGACATCATCCGTTCGTTGGATTAATTCTGGAATAAAAGATTTAAGGTAAACGGGAATGAAGAAAAGAATTACGAATGAGTTTTATCGAAATGAGCCTGCAAATTCTATTGCATTTCGTTAAAACAGACGATAAGATTATGGCATATATACCTTTAAAACTAAAAAAACGAAATGAATGATATTTTGAAACTATTGATATCGTTTTTTGTGATGCTCTTTTTAACATTACTAATTTCCTGTGAGAAAATACCCATGGATGAACCAGTCCCTTTTACCGATTACTCGAACCCGGAGCATTGGTTGTCACTCCCCACGGATTTGTCAAAGGATGTGGATGTTTTTTATGTCTATCCCACAGCCTGGTATAAGGAAGTTGCCTCCGAGCCTAACTTTTTCGGGCAATAAATCTTGTCCGCTCATGTATTGTTTTTACTTCAAGGTTTTGTTGAAGATGAACAAACATTACAAGTTTTTTTCAATCGATTGCTCCATTTTTGTCACAATATTTATTTCCAAATTCTCTTGTAAATGTGTTAATTAATTAGTTTTGTTAAAGCCATTTTTGAAGCCGTCGGCAAATCCTTCATGCCAGTCGATCACGTCGGTAAAGAAATTTTCAACTTTACACCTACCCTTATAAGCATCACCACCATAAATTTTTTTGAGTTGATTTTGTTGAACAAAGTACAATGAATACTGTAGCCTGATTTCAAAATCGATTGCATAAAAGTATGTTTGCCTGATTCTGGAGTACCGGATCGGAGCACCCATAACTTTTAAGTCATCAATCAGATTGAATAGATGGCTTTCACATACACCCAGCATGGCAGCAAATTCTTTCGGACTACCGGTATGTTCGGTTTTTATCAGCCGGTTCATTTTTTTGATTCTTTCGAGTTGGGATAAAGCTTTCATAATGTTTTAATTTTTAATTGTTTGTGTTGTGACTTTAAATTGTTATTTATTTTCATATTCATTTATTCTGTTTTTTTATATGTGGCTGACTCAGTTAATAGGAATGAGTTTTTCTCGGGAAGTTGTTTTTGCCACATGGAATAGTATTTTCCTTTTTGCTCCCATAGCTGAGCGTGATTACCTTCTTCAACAATCTCCCCGTTTTGCAGTACGATGATTTTGTTCGCGTAAATCACAGATCCCAGGCGGTGAGAAATGATGATAATGGTTTTTCCCCTCTTCTTCAGCCGATCAATGGTTTGCTTGACATACAATTCTGACTGTGAATCGAGTGAAGAGGTCGCTTCATCAAAAATAAGAATATCAGGATCTCGGTAAAGAGCCCGGGCAATAGCCAGCTTTTGTTTCTGCCCCCCTGAAATGGTGGCTCCGTGCTCGCCAATGCTGGATCTGAATCCATTGGGTAAGTGCTCAATGAATTCAAGCATTCCCAGCTCCTGACAGATCGATATTATTTTTGGCAGATCAGGACTAAATTCTCCCGGTGCAATATTTTCAACTATTGTTCCGGCAAACAGATCAAGGTTTTGTGGAACAATTCCTGTTATTTTCCGGAGACTATGACTCAAGTAACGAATATTGGTGCTGCCTATATAAATGGCTCCCCCATTTAAAGGATAGAGTTTTTGCAGCAGAGAGGCAATAGTCGTTTTGCCTGATCCGCTCTCACCTACTATAGCTGTTATTTCTCCCTGTTTAAAGGTCAGATTCAGATTTTTAAGAATATCATCGCGCATACCGTAACTAAATGTGACGTTGCGAAATGTAATATTTCCAGGAAGAATCTCTTTTGCCTCAGAAATCTCCTCCATCGATTCCTGCTCTAAATCCATGATCTCAAATAAACGATCAGCAGCAATTGATGCATTCTGAAAAGTTTTATTCATGCTGATCAAACTGGAAACAGGACCGGTAAAATAACTGGTCAGAGCATAAAACGACATCAATTCACCAGGAGTTATTATGTGCTTCAGTACAAAATTACTGCCGCTCCATAACAAGATCACTGTGAAAAATTGACTGATAAACAGAGTTGAATTTTCTGAAAAAAGGGAATTTAATCCCGATTTATATGCTGAATGCAGGAAGCTGATAAAACGGGTTTCAGTTTTCAGTCCTGAAAATCTTTCCAAATTTAATTGCTTGATCGTTTTTATCGAATGGATAGATTCTACTAATTGTGACTCTAACCCCGCTGCCTGCTCCATAAGGATCCGTTCTCTCTTTCTGTTTAAATGGTTGATTATTATGTATATTGTTAGGTAGAAAGGTGTAATAAGTAACATGATCAGAGCCATTTTCCAATGATAAATGAACATGAGGAAAAAGGCAAAGAAGAGGATGAACAGATTTACAATGAAAGATATCATCGTGTTGTTAATGAAGGCTCTGATTTTTACTGCATCATTAATTCTGGAGATAATCTCACCTGTGCGCATCGTGTCGAAAAACCGCTGCGGCAACTTAAGCAAATGCTTGTAATACCCAAGGATAAGCCGGGCATCAATTAATTGGCCCGTCTGAAGGATGAAAATGTTTTGCAGTGTTCCAATTACTAGTTGTATGACCAGGATGGCAACCATGATCACACTGAGCAGGTTCAGTAGGTTGATATTTCCGGTAACCAGAACATGATCAGTAATTTTTTGAATGTATATAGAAGTTGAGAGCCCAAGAATGGTGAAAATAACTGCCCCGAATAAAGCCTGTGCTAACATTTTCCGGTGAGGAGAGAGTAAGAACAGGAATCTTTTAAAGTTCGGCACTTTTTCGTTCCGCACAACAAACTTACCTGACGGCGCCATCAGAATCAATATGCCTGTCCATTCTTTTAGAAAGGAGTCCATGGATTCTTTTTTTAATTTCCCTTCTGCAGGATCCATGATCTGCACATATTTAGGTAATACCTTGTAAATAACCATATAATGTTGAAGCTTTTCCTTCTTTATTACATGAGCAATTGCCGGTAAAGGAATTTCAGCAAGGGCATCGGGTTGAGCTTTTACCCCTTTGGCTGTCATACCCATTTTTTCCGCAGCCTTAATCATTCCCCAGGCATTGGTGCCCTTTCTGTCAGTACCAGCCCATTGTCTGATCCTGGAAACCGGTAATTTTAATTTGTACCAGGCTGCTACTGATGCCAGACAGGCAGCTCCGCAATCTGTGATGTCGCGTTGTCTGATTTGAATGTCCATCGTTTACATGATTATTGTGTATGAGGATTGAGCCATTTATCTGCTTTGTCAAAAAATAGCTGGGCAATTGTCCGCCTGGTTACCATGAAACGGGCAGTTACCGTTAATCCATTTTTTAATTCACCCTGATAGCCGTTTCTTAATTCCAGGTACCTTTCATTGATCATGCAGCGAATCTTGTAATAGGGCTGGTTGTCAACTAAATAAACATCTTGTGAGATTTCAATAATACTCCCTGTGGCTAAACCCCATTGATGGTAATCGTATGCATCTACCTGGAAAATGACCGGCATGCCTTTTTTTAAATATCCAATGTCTTTGGGAGGTATCAGATGCTCCGATAATAAACTATCTGTTGGATAAATGTACCCGACAACCTGGCCGGAGGATACAAAATTCCCGGGTAAAACGCCACAGAAATTAAAAATATATCCGGAATAGGGTGTAAGGAGAAAATAGTTTTCTGTCTCTTTTCTAATCTCTGCAACCTCATTTTTATAGGTTTGGTTTGTTTGTGTATATTCATTGACCAGATGTTGCCAATTGTTTCGTGTCAGTTTTTTGAACAGCTCTATTTCTTTTCTTTTTCGTATCAGCTGAAATTCACTCTCTTCTTTTTCTGTAAGAGGAATCACTTGGTTTTTATAAAGTAAAATTATTCTTTCATGCTTTTTTTGCAAATGCCCGATCTCGGTTTCGAATTCTGAAATTTGTTGCCGGTATTCTTCGTAAGCCCGGATGAATAGCTTTGTTTTTAATGCCTTGGAATGATGCCCACTATCCAGTAATATGACAAGATCATCTAAATGCCTGGAATTTTTATCGATAAGATGATTCAAATGAGAGATCCTTATTTCATGTTTTTCTTTATCGAGCCAGAGTAATGTATCTCCTGTGTAAACGAAAATATTTTCTTTTATCTCTGAATGCTTGATTATTGCGCTGGCTGGAACAATGATCGGGACAGGTTCTCCGGATGAACGGATTTGCCCGCGACAAAGAATGGTTATATCCGTTTTGATCAGAAAAATGGATATAAATATGGCTGCAATCGTGATGAGGAAAAAATAATAAATGACAAGTGACCTTCTGTTATAAGTTGAAAAATGCTGCTCAACAGAATTGTCTATAATCTCCGGGGGGAAAATATGTTCCATTTTTTTATTTGTGCTTTTTGAGGTATTTATTATATACTCTGTGAAAGAAAAAAGGTTACCTTAATTTTAATTTTTTTTATACTAAGAGACTGTTTAAAATTTATCCATTTATTCTATTTTGCGTCTTTTTCACTTATACTGCTGCAAAATTTCCTTAAATAGCTATGGCTATTCGCGTCAATTTTGTCTTGTCGGAGCAAAAAACAGATCATAATATTTCAAAAAAACAAAATCAAAACAGTCTTTAAATGAATGCCAGGTAATTCTTACCTTTACCCCGAAGTTAAAAATTAATGAATTATGAAACGGGATTTTCTGATTGCTTTTGTCTTCATTTCCAGTTTGGTAACTCTGTCTCAGGCCCAGGATACCCTGCCTTCGGTATTTCATGCCAACCGGGGGGCTAAAAAGCAATGGCTGTCATATGCTGATAACTACAAAGCCCTTTACCGGGTGATCTGTGATGAGGCATTTCAACAACTGGATGAACGGAAGCATCACGTTTCAGAGCTTCATGCTGCAGCTGATTGGCTTACACACCAGGCAAAAGTAAAGAATGCATTGTGCCAGTCGCTCGACAAGTTTCAAAAAACGCCGTTGAATGCCCGCACTACCGGAACCCTCGAACGGGAAAAGTTCACGGTGGAAAAGGTATTGTTTGAATCTCATCCGGGTTTTTACGTGACGGCCGGTTTATTCCTTCCGAAAGTACGGCAGCATCCGGCGCCAGCAGTTATCTATGCCTGCGGCCATACCGACCTCGGATTCAGGAGCTCAACTTACCAGCACCTGATACTTAACCTGGTAAACAAGGGATTCATCGTACTGGCTTTCGACCCTCTTGGGCAGGGAGAACGGAAGCAGTATCCCGTTGCGGAAACAGGGAAGTCCCGGATCGGTGGCTCCACAGTTGAGCACTCCTTTGCAGGAGTGCAAACACTGCTTGCAGGTACATCCCTGACCGACTATTTTATCTGGGATGGCATTCGTGTTATCGATTACCTGGCTACACGACCGGAGGTCGATATGAATCGGATTGGCATGACCGGCCGATCAGGCGGGGGAACCCAAACAGCGCAGATCGCTGCCAGCGACGACCGCATCCATGCTGCAGCTATTGAGTGCTATGTCACCTCCTTTGAACGCCTGCTGCAATCTATCGGACCACAAGATGCTGAACAAAATCCCTACAACATCATCGCCCGGGGCTTTGACCATGCCGACTACCTCCACATCCGGGCACCCAAACCTACCTTGGTGGTTACCACTACTCATGATTTTTTTAGTATCCAGGGAGCCAGAGAGTCATACGCCGAAGCTCAGCACTCATTCTCCGCGCTGGGTAACCCGGAGAACCTCCAAATAACAGAGGATTTGGGCATCCATGAATCAACCAGGAAAAACCGCGAAACGCTGTACGCTTTTTTTCAACAACATCTCAACCTTCCGGGAGACCCGACTGATATGGAAACAGCCCCTTTTGCACAAGAAGAGCTGAACGTGACTCCTACCGGACAGGTGGGTACCTCTTTTAATAGTGAAAATGTTTTTAGCCTGAATCAAAAATACTTCCCAGGAATGAGTGTTCCGGAAGATTTGAAAGAGACCGTTGCTCAGACTGCTGGTATCTCCTTCGGCAGAAACCTGACTGCATCAGTTTATACAGGAAAATATTCAAAAAATGGTGTCGTTGTTCAAAAGTATTTTCTGGAGAACGACAGGAAAGATTTTGCCTTGCCGGTTTATATGTTTGAACCACATCAAAATCATAATGGATGCTTGATTGTCTGGTTTCACCCGGTGGGGAAGGAGAAGATCCTGGAGGAGCCAATGCTGCATCAACTGCTCAGAGATGGATATACAGTAGTTGCTGCCGACCTGCCTGGTACCGGAGAACTGCGCGATCCGCAGTTCTCCGGCGACGGAACTGTCAGGGGAATTCCTTTCAATTATACCTTTGGAGCGAACCTGGCCGGAAAGAGTATCCCCGGCATCCAGGCCGAAGCAATCGACCTGTTGTGGCAGTTCATCCAGTCAGAAAATAGCTTCCTGGGGATGGAAATGAATGCTTTGGTTCAGGGAAATGCTGCTTCTGCTTTCCTGCACTTCGCCGTGCTGAAGAATGCATTCAAAAAGGTGGCATTTGACGAATTTCCCGGCCCCGCAATCGAACTCCTGAACGAGGAAATTTTTGATGCCGCCAAAGCTTTTGCTATCCCCCCGGGATGCCTCCTGTACTACGACCTGCCCGTTCTGTCAGAATATATTGCCAGACAGGGAACTGAAGTTCTTAAGGGCGAGGGAACTGACATGCTGCAGCAACTGAATGCATTTTTTCGCTCCACTGACCGATAATACCCAAGCCAGGCTCCGGCTAACAGCTTTTTTACAGCCAGTAATATCAGATTAGAATGAAAAATGTCTGTTTCTTATGCAGTTGTATCCTAACTCGAAAAGCTCGTTTGCCCGGCTAAGGTTGAAAATATCATAAGAATCAATTCCTTTGGGTTCAATATATACTGTGGAATGCTTTCGGGCAATATTCATGTTGGCATTCACACTCATATAAAAGGTACGCAGGGCAATCTGTACCAGATTTTTGAATTTCTCGCGGGGATTGATCGGGCTTATATTCACTGTAATGATGTTGTTGCAGTCGTTTTTTATCGGTTCTACCGGGATGTTGTCCAGTAACCCTCCATCTACATACATCTGCCCGTCCAGGTCAACAGGTGAAAACAGAACGGGAATGGAAGAGGACGCCAGAACTGTTTTGTCAAGCGGACCGCTGTTTTTGTACTCCACTGCCCCGGTGTTCAGATTCGACACGGAAATATGGAAGGGGAGCGACAAGTCTTCTATTCTTTGAATGGGGATCTCTTTTTGAATCACTTCCCGTAATCCATTCAGTTTCATTAATCCATCAACCGGGATGTGTAGATTAGTATATTTAAACAGCCATCCTGTTTCAAATATTTTCATGATTTCTTCGGGGGATTTTCCTGCAGCAATGAAAGCGCCTACAATGGCTCCCACACTGGTTCCGGAGATCACATCGGGTCGGATGCCCTTTTCGTAAAGAGCGGCAATCGCACCAAGATGTGCAAAACCCCGGGTTCCTCCACCACTTAGCACCAGTCCGGTATTGTATTTTTTATTCATATTCTTTGTGAAATTATTTATAGGCTAAACCAATTTTTTATCAGTTTTGCACGATCAGGTTCATTTTTATGCCGGAAGATATTTCTGTGATTATCATAGGTATATTCTTCCCTGAATTTTCCAAAGTTTTGAACGATTTCCTTCAGGGCGGTGATCATCAGCTTCACTTCTGCATCGGTAGTGGTCGGGTGTATCGACCAACGTACCCAGCCAGGTTTTTCTGACAGGTCACCATGGTTGATCATGTCCGTGATCTCCTGCGATTTTTCATAGGTCACTTCCAGCAGGAAATGGCCGTAGGTACCTGCACAAGCACATCCACCGCGGGTTTGTATGCCATACTTGTCGTTGAGCATCTGCACCACCAGGTTGTAATGGATTCCTTCAATATAGAAAGAGATGACCCCCAGCCGGTCGCGTATGTTATTGGCCAGTATTTTCAACCCGGGCACTTCGTCCAGTCCCCCGAATGCCAAATCCAACAGCACCTGTTCACGTTTTTTTATATTCTCAACGCCCATTTGTTCCTTGAGCCGGCAGGCCAGAGCCGCCTTCACCGACTGCAGGAATCCGGGCGTGCCTCCATCTTCCCGTGCCTCAATGTCTTCCACATACTTGTAATGCCCCCAGGGATTGGTCCAGTCGACTGTCCCGCCACCCGGGTTGTCAGGGACTTCATTCTTGTACATCGATGCATCAAATACAAGTACTCCCGGTGATCCGGGCCCTCCCAAAAATTTGTGGGGAGAAAACATAACCGCATCAAGCTTCTCCATGGGATCGGGAGGATGCATGTCGATTTCGTCATAAGGTGCTGATGCGGCAAAATCGATGAAACAAACCCCACCATATTCATGCATTATGTGAGCCAGCTCCTTGTATGGTGTCCGTACCCCAGTCACGTTTGAACAGGCCGTGAAAGAGCCAATCTTGAATGTACGGTCCTTGTACTTCTCTAATGCCCTTCGCAGGTTTTCCGGATCAACCATTAACCCTGCCCCGGGCTCAATAATCACTACCTCTGCACTTGTCTCATACCACGAAGTCTGGTTTGAATGATGCTCCATGTGGGTGATAAATACAACTGGCCGCTCCCGCTCCTGTAAGCATTTGAAATGAGTCAGTTTGCCACAGTACTTCAATCCCAGAATGCGCTGAAACTTGTTGATCACAGCCGTCATCCCAAACCCGGCAGTGATGATTACATCTTCTACACCGGCATTTACATGTTTTTTGATTATTTGATGCGACTGCTGATAAGCCCGGGTCATCAGAAGCCCTGTCTCACTCGCTTCAGAATGAGTATTCCCGACAAATGGCCCCAGGTCACAGACAATCTTTTCTTCAATGGGCTGGTATAAACGACCACTGGCAACCCAGTCGGCATATACTATCTTCTGCATGCCGCTGGCTGTTGGATACTCCTGATCAATGCCGGTAATATTCCGCCGGAAGGGTTCAAAATAACTTTCCAGGTTGCTCATCTAATCATAGTCAATGTATGTTGTTCCAAATAAAATGTATTTCGGATACAAGATAATAAAATGGATTGGTTTGTTCTTGCTGGATGTAGAAAATGTTGAATTGGAAAGTTTATAAACTGTTGAATTGGCAATGGGAGAAATAGATAACAACGACTATCCTGATTTTATCCGGATGGTTGATCATATTTCTGACATTTCGTCAGATTTTCTCGCTGGCATAAGGTTTGACTATATGCGCATATCATAAAAGTGTATCATTAAAATTGAAAAAATATGCAAACAGGAAAAATTGGCGTAACCAGTGAGAATTTATTTCCCATTATCAAGAAATTTCTATACTCCGATCACGACATTTTTCTTCGGGAGATTGTTTCCAACGCAGTAGACGCTACACAAAAGCTAAAAACCCTGGCTTCAAAGGGAGAATATAAAGGGGATGTTACTGATTTAAAAGTCAGCGTGAAGTTGGATGAAAAAGCCAAAACCATTACCGTTTCAGATAATGGCCTCGGAATGACTGCTGAAGAAATCAATAAGTATATCAACGAGATTGCATTCTCCGGAGCTAACGATTTTCTGGAAAAATACAAAGACGATGCGAATGCTATTATTGGACATTTTGGACTGGGATTCTACAGCTCATTCATGGTCTCCAAAGAGGTGGATATTATTACCAAATCATACCAGGAAGGAGCACAACCCGTTAAATGGACCTGTAACGGCTCACCGGAGTATTCCATAGAGGAAGTGAAAAAAGATGAGGTGGGTACCGATATTGTCATGCATATCAACAGCGATTCGGAAGAGTTCCTTCATGAAAATAAAATTGCTGAAATTCTTGAGAAGTATTGTAAATTTCTACCGGTACCGGTACTCTTTGGAAAGAAAAAAGAATGGAAAGATGGTAAACAGATCGATACAGATGAAGAGAACCAGGTAAACGATACCGACCCGGCATGGACCAAAAAACCGGCTGATCTGAAGGAAGATGATTATCAAAATTTTTATCGCAGGTTGTATCCAATGGCCGACGAACCGCTCTTTAATATCCACCTGAACGTAGATTACCCGTTTAACCTGACAGGGATTCTCTACTTCCCGAAGATCAAAAATAACTTCGAGGTGCAAAAGAACAAGATCCAACTATATAGCAATCAGGTGTTTGTTACCGATTCCGTGGAAGGTATCGTTCCCGAATTTCTTACCCTTCTCCATGGAGTGATCGATTCCCCCGACATCCCGCTGAACGTATCGCGTTCATACCTGCAGAGCGACTCGAACGTGAAAAAAATTAGCAGTCATATCTCTAAGAAGGTAGCAGACAGACTTACAGAAATCTTTAACGAAAAACGTTCTGAGTTTGAAAAAAAATGGGACGACCTGAAGATCTTTATTGAATATGGCATGCTTGCCGATGAGAAATTTTACGATCGTGCCATGAAGTTTTTCTTCTTCAAAAATACAGAGGATAAGTATTTTACATTTGAAGAGTATGAAAAACTGATTAAGGATAACCAAACCGATAAGGAAAAAAATCTGATTTACCTCTACACTACCCATAAGGAAGAACAGTACACCTTTGTGGAGGAAGCGCGCAACAAGGGATACGATGTGTTGATACTCGACGATGTGCTGGCACCGCATCTGATCAGCCGGTTCGAGCAGAAACACTCCGACAAACGGTTCGTGCGGGTTGACTCCGATGTGATTGAAAACCTGGTAAAAAAAGAAGATAAATCGAAGGAAGAACTTACCTGGGAGCAGAAACAGGAACTTTCACCGATTTTTCAGGCAGTATGTCCGGAAACCAATGCCCATACCTTTATCGTTGATTTCCAGGACCTGGGCGAACAGGGAAGCCCAATGGTCATTACACGTAGTGAGTTTATGAGGAGAATGAAAGACATGAGCGCAGCACAGGGAGGTATGAGTTTTTATGGCGACATGCCCGATAACCTGAATCTGGTGGTGAATACAGCTCATCCTTTGGTGAAAAAAGTACTGGAAGCTAAAGATAAAAAGCTGGGAACTTCACTGGAAAAGATGAAAACCGATATTGAAGCTAAAAAGTCAGAGATCAGCTCCATGGAAAAGGCCAAATCGGGTAAGAAAGAGGAAGAAGTACCTCAGGCCGATAAGGAAAAGCTGGAATCCCTGAATGATGAACTGGCAAAACTGGAAGAATCAAAAAGGGAAAAATTGTCAGACTTCGGGAAAAAGAGTAAGCTGGCCAAACAATTGGTTGACCTGGCTCTCCTGGCAAACGGCTTGTTGAAAGGTGCCGACCTGGATAAATTTGTAAAACGAAGCGTTGAGCTGATTAAATAATCGGAACCTGGTGTTACCGTATCCATAAATGCCTGCCTGATTTTCACGCAGGCATTTTTTATTGGCCACCGACAAAGTTGTTCAAATAGGAAAACTGTGAAGTTAATTTTCCATTCCGGGTTACTGTTGCACGTTTGATAATCCCCTCGTCATCTCTGCTTATGAGGCCGGGGAAGACTTTTTTGATGAGGTTCCGGCCAAAATCTGCTGATGCATCTTTGGGTAGCTCATTGGGCAGGTTATCCACTGCTTGCACCGTAATATTTTTTTCCGATGAAAAAGGCGGCTTCAATTCACCGGTTTCCGGATCATAATCGTAAAAGGGGTCAGCAATGGTGGACGCTCGCTTTGTGGAGGGTACCGAACCGTTTATGTCGCAGGTAATGTCAGAAATCACCCGAATCCGGAAATCTGCTTCTTTCATGTTTTCTGTCGTGAAAAGTACCGGTGCTCCGGGGTCCCAGTAAGCGGCAGCAATAAGCAGGTCAGTAGCCCGGGCATAAGGGAGGAAAGCATTTTCGTACATCTCAGGATGTTTGAAGAAATGCGATAGTTCGAATGCAGTGCTATCCTTACGACGGGCATAATGTTCCGGGGTAAGCTGGGTGAATACAGGATCCTTCGGATGGGGAACTTTGAGGAACTGATCGGGCGAAAGGTATTTTACCTTCACGTGTTCGAGCAGCTCGGCAACCCCGCGGGCAACACGGCCATCCCCTGTAAAAGCTATTTTTACCGGAGGCAGATCAATCCGGGAAAGCTGTTGCAGCATGTCTTCCAATCCCAGACAGCGGAAAGCCGGCTTTAGTTCAAAGATCCGGCTACGTAAACCATATGCCCGGATACCGTTGTAAGCACCCACTAACCCAGCAAAACGACCAAATCCAATAATCCGGAAGCCCAGCTTGTCGGTCAGTACTTCGTAATCAACCAGCTGAATTCTTTTTTGAAGGATCGATTGCAGCAACCCACGGTTGTACTCCTGCTCTTTTATTGTATGGGAAAAGAAAAAGTAAATTTTTTCAGGAAGCAGTTCCTCTACAGGAACCTCCTTAACCCCCAGCAATACATCACAATCTGACAGATCATCCTGAACAGGAACACCCTTTTTTGCATATTCATCATCGGTAAAACAACGTACCGGGCTTGATTCTACCACAACATGCACTCCGGAGAATTTTTGCTGAACTTCTATACATTGTTCCGGTGTGAGCGGTACCCGGTTGTCGGGGGGACTTTTCCTTTCTCGTAATATACCAAGCTTCATTAAACGTTTTTGATAAATATAACACAGAAAAATCTTTTATCCGGTATTTCCATAAATAATTTTAGTAAAATGTAACCCTGATTCAGAAAATGAATCCGTAAGTTGATCCAGGTACCCAGTCATGCTGGCATTCATTCCCCCTCAATATCTTTGATCTGCTGCTGGTCTTCATCCCGAATAGGTTTGTATTTGATATACCAGATAATCAGTCCGATCAATAACCCGAAAATTATGGCACCACCGAACATAATTTGAGTCGATACCACTGAAAAGCCATTATCCAGTCTTTTTGGGGTTAAACCGGCATCCAGCAATAAGACTGCCAGCAATGCCCAAATGACGCTTTTCCTGAATGGATGGTATCGATAGGCTGCCTTCTTTAACATTTGAACAGTCGGCAGAGAATAATCAACGGAATTGTATTCCTTGTAATATTTTCTGATGAGAAGCGCAAACATGATGAAGGCGAGAATTATACAAAGACCGCTGAAGATATCATTCACGTTCCGGGAATCAATATATTCCCAGACAGCTATCAGAGCATTCAAGGGGATTAAAACCCAGTAAATAATTTGCAAACCCCAGCTAATGCCGGCATAGGTCGTGTCTTCTTTTTTCAATTTGCTGGTTTTTTCTTTTTTTTGATTGCTGTTGCCTGTCTTTTGTGTATTGTCATTCAGAACTACACTCGTATAAGATTGAATTACAAAGAGATAGTAGTCTTTGATGTTCCAGGACGGGTGGATGGTTCCAGGTTTTATTCATTCTAATTGTTTTTTTCTTAATATTTGTATGATAAAAACGAAGTAACTCAATTTTTTTGTCGTGAGCGGGAATCGCTCCTTTTAGGTTAGGATATAAATTTTTAACTAAGTTATTTTCAGATGAAGACTACCGGTTTATTGATTTTAATTTGTCTGTTTTTCATGACGGGGCATGTGGTTTCTGCTCAAACCAGGGCCGCGGATTGGACCTACATGGAAATTGACTTTGAAAAAAGCAAATGGGGTGATTACGATGAACCCGCCTGGCTGAGGTATTTCGGTCTGGATATGGGAGACCTGAACCATGACGGGCTGAAGGATATTCTGAGCGGCCGGTGGGTCTACCTGAATCCGGGGAACGACATGGCTGGTAAGTGGGAAAAAGTGGATGTGGGATTGAATGTGGATGGCATCCTGATAATGGATGTGGATGACGATGGATACAGCGACATCATTGCCCAGGCGTTACCTGATGTTTACTGGTTGGAAGCAGCGGATAAAGAAGCAACAAAATGGAAATCCGTTAAAATAGGGGAGATACCGGCCACATCGCATGTCAACAGCCAGGGGTTTGAAAAAGCACAGATTGTTTCCGGCGGCAAGAATGAATTTGTGATTGCCGGCAACGGTGATATTTACTCTTTTGAAATTCCCGCAGATCCTGAGAAAGAGAAATGGAAGATAACATTGATTGCAGCAGATACATCGGATGAGGGAATTGGTACCGGTGATATCGACGGCGATGGCGATGTGGATGTAGCTGCCGGAAGACGGCCGGAGGGGGGAAGCGAGCCGCTGATCATCGTCTGGTACGAAAATCCGGGCGACGGAAGTGGAAACTGGAGTGGTGTGGTGGTTGGCCGGACCAATCATCCTGCCGACCGGATTGAGATTGCTGACCTGAATGGCGATCAGAGGGCTGATATCATTGTGGCAGAGGAGAGGTATCCGGGGAAGGAACCGGACGGCAACCTGTTTTGGTACGAACAACCGGAGGACAAAGAGGGTGAGTGGATCAGACATTGGGTGGTCACACAATATTCTATGAACAACCTGGATGTGGCCGACATGGACCATGACGGCGATATCGATCTTTTAACGGCGGAACATAAAGGTCCGGACCTGGAGCTGCAGCTCTGGGAAAACAACGGCAAAGGTGAATTCATTAAACATATTTTGGATACCGGGAAGGAGAGTCATCTGGGCACACAGCTGGCCGACATGGATGAAGACGGCGACCTGGATATCGTCAGCATAGGTTGGGATAACTACCCGTTTGTGCACCTTTGGATCAATGAAGGAAAGGATCAATAATGATAAAATTTTAAACAGATGAGAGTTGCTGTTTTGATCTTCTTCTTATTGGCTGGCGTTCAATCATTCGCCCAGCCCGGTCCGGGCGACCTGTTCCGGGAATATATCTGGCTTCCGAAAATGGCGAAGGAGCAGGGGAAATTTTTGCGTGTTGGTGGACGATTGGATTATAAAACCAGTGAAGCGCATTTCCCGGCGGATGAGCACCGAAATGGCTATATCCCACTGCTGGAAGATATTGACTTGCAGGATGCCGTAAAGGCGGAAATGGTCGTTGAGAAACTGGGTTCCCATGAAGACACAAAAAACCTGAGGGTATCATTGAATCAGCAACCGTTCCTCGTTTTTCCTGCAGCCAAAGGTATTCCCGATCCCGAATCGGATTACATGCATCACCACTACCCTGTGATTCAGGTTCCGTTGGAACAGCTGAAGGAAGGAGCAGGAAATGCTTTCCGGTTCGAAGTGGATCAGGAACAGCGCTGGAACTGGCCTCAAAACATCATTTACGGAGTTATTCTGAGGGTTTATTACAAACCGGAGAATGTGGCGTTCAAACCGGTTGTCCGGGGAGTGGTTGACGGTGGAATGCTGCAGGATAAACAGTTGCTCAAGCTATCGGATAAAAATGCCGGCATTTACCGGGTGGAATACATTGGCTGTTATGAAGATGTCAACTGGGAAGGAGACGGAATTTATGATCAGTGGCATTATCACTATTTCCGCGGCCGGGTGGTGCACAACATCGGCAGTTCAAACATGTACCCGTTTGATGTGGTTTGGAATACCTCGTGGATTCCCGATCAGGACGATATAAAAGTCGCTGCCCGGGTGACAAGCAACACCGGACTGATCTATTTTACCGAACCTGTGGAAGACTTAAAAACAGATCGCAACTATTCGGTAGAATTGTGTAAACCTTACGATCAGCCTAAAAACTGGGTTACCCGTCAGGATGAATTTACTGCTAAATTCGATATGGAAACCAATCCTTCCCAAATCGGCGCAGCAAAAGCGTATTGGGTAAGCTGGAGCCCGTGTTATTCAAACGGTGTTTTTATCAATGGCCGAAAGATTTACGACCGGAGTGAGTTGTGCTATGAATACATGGCACATGAAGTTGACCTGGTCGATCCGTTGATTTTGAAAAAGGGGACAAATATCATCAATTCAGGAAAAGAACCTTTGCACGACGGTCAGATGGTGCATGGAATGGAGGTGCAATGGCCGGGAATTATGGTTAAGATTCGAACAAGAAAAGAGGCTGATTTCAAGGTGACGGTGGAAGCATATGAAGGACGGCAGCATTATAAGGTTGTAACGCCGAAAATCACCTATTACTATGATGTAAAAGGGGGTGGCTTCTCCCGCATCATCGATGACGAAGGAAACGACTGGGTCTCCTTTAAAATGGAACCCTGGGATGAATATCCGGGCAGTGCTGCTGGTGCGTTCAGGGGATTGCCCAATTTTGTTTTTCAGGGCGATGACGGCGGTGCCGGTCACCCGGGACACGATAAATGTAAATCATGGATTGAAGATAAAAAGATTGTCACCGAGTCGCTTTCCGGAAAATGGATGTGGAGCTGGGAGTTTCTTGACGATCATGCAGTGCTCGAGGTTCTTTCGGTTGATACCATCCGGGCATACTGGTTTCTGTATGAAGGAACCCCCGGAGGAAGGTTTGATCCGGAAAATACTTTCTTTGGCACTGATATATCCGGACCGGAAAAATTGACCTACAACTATTCCGAAGGCAGTGTTTATAGAGAGACTTTTCAATGGATGTATACCGGGCACCGAAATGTGAATAACACGTTTTACCTGATTCAGTGCAATGAGGATGATTTTTCCGATATGATCTCTCTCCTCGGCAATACGGAAGAAGGATTTGACAGTCCGGACGGCATGACGGTTTTTGGCTTTGGACGCGGAGAGGGAGTGACCCGCTATTTAACAGGCAGCAATAAATTTGTGATCGGCATGTATCCCAAAACAATTCAAAACAAAGCTGATCATCAGGAATTGATCGAATTTATTGAAGATAAATATCTGGAACATTAAATACTATCATTATGAAACGAACAAAAACAGCAATCACTGTTCTTTTGGTTTTAATTTCTGTCGTGTCATTCGGACAGGTAGAGTTTACAAAATACACTATTGTGCCGGAGGGTGTGGCGGAGAGCTGGTGGGCAAGAAGCCATGCAGACATCAATGACGATGGTCTGATGGATTTTTTTGTGATAGACAACAACGCCGGGGGCGGGGCTCTTTTATGGTACGAGACAGCGCCCGGATTCGGGGAGTCAAAGAGACATGTCATTGCCGAAACCAGTCCGGAGGGAAAACCCTTTGCTGCAGGGGATCTTGCTTGCGGTGATATAGACAACGATGGCGACATCGATGTTTTGGGACCGGCGAGTCCCGGTGAATGGGGCGGATCCAAGGAACCCACTGTGCTTTACTGGTACGAAAATCCGGGCTGGAAAGCGCATAAAATCGGTGTATTCCCGTGTTTTGTAAAGGACTTTGATCTGGTGGACCTGAATGCCGACGGGAAACTGGATGTGGCGGCAACGACACATGTCAACCGCAAAATGTTTGTTTTCCGCCAGGATGATCCCGAAAACTGGACAAAAGCGGCAGAGATCTATGTCGAGCATTTGCATGAAGGTCAGCATGTGGGAGATGTGGATGGCGACGGCGATGTGGATGTGGTCTCCACCGGTTTTTGCTTTTTTAATCCTGGTGGTGACATGACCGCTCCGTGGTCTGTTCGCAATATCGATCCTTACTGGAACACCGAGGATGGTTATTCGTGGGAGTACAACGCGACTAAAATTGTTTGTGCCGATGTGGATGACGATGGCCGGGATGAGGTGTTTATCTCCTGCTCGGAAAAATTTCGCACGCGTATCGCCTGGTATGATCTCGACCCGAATTATACCGACAAATGGATCCGTCATGAAATCGGACAAAATGCGTATTCGCATACAGTGCAGGTAGGGGATATGGACAACGACGGCGACCTGGATGTCATCTCCGGAAATAACGGAGATCAGGGTGACCCAGAATACAGTCCTGTAATTTTGTTTCTGCAGGAAGATAATAAATGGTCAGCACAGGTATTGACGCTGAAAGGTGCGTATAACTCTTATATGGGGGATGCAGACGGTGACGGCGACCTCGATTTTTTTCGCTACAGCGGGCACGTGGGTACATCTTACGAGCTCTGGCTGAATGATACGGTAAACGAGTAGCTTTCAAAACGTTTTTTTCGGGGGTGATGAATTCTGTTGGATGAGCAGCAATCACCTCAGCCACGAATAACATTCAGCCTCTTGAAAAAAGGTGACCCCGGAATGACCTGACTGCTTATGCGGGAAGAAAAGTCAGGGGAAAGTCTGCCGATTTTTTCCCTGCTTATCAACCGATTTATTTTTTCCAAAAAAATTGTCAATATTTGTAGGGATAAAATGGAGGCATATGGCATTTAATAGATTGTTTTGGATTTTCGGACTGTTGCTCTTCTCCCTTCTGTTTTCCTGTACACAAAGGAACAAAAAAACGGCCTCAGTGGAGGATGATTTTTCCGGTTCCGGGAGTTGTATCCAATGTCACGAAAGGTTCTACGAACTCTGGTCATCATCCTATCACGGCAAAGCCATGCTCCAGGTTGATGCCCGGTTTAAAGCTGAAGAGGGTGTTCCTTCCAGTGAAGAGTTTTTTCTGGAAGGGAAGAATTATCAGATGTTCTGGCAGGATACTACCCTGTTGATGGTAGAAGTGTCAGGTGAAGTGAAAACAAACTACACCATTCAATATTCTCTTGGGGGGAAAAATGTTTTTACTTTTTTAACACCTCTGGATAAAGGGAAACTGCAAACCATTCCGTTGGCCTATGACAAGAACCGTCAAACCTGGTTTAATTATCCGGAATCAGCCATTCGTCATTTTGGGGAAGAGGCAGAAGATCAGGCGCTTCCTTGGAAAGACCGGATGTATACCTTTAATACCGGCTGTTACAACTGCCATGTGAGTCAGCTGGAAAATAATTTTAACCTGGAGACTGAAACCTATCATACAACCTGGAGAGAACCGGGCATCAATTGTGAAACCTGTCACGGTCCAAGCGGCGAGCACGTGCGCGTTTGTCTGGAAGCAGGGGAGGACAACGTTCCGGATGATCTGAAAATTATTAGTACCAATGTTTTTACTCCTGAACAACATAACTCTTCCTGCTCACCCTGTCATGCTAAAATGTTACCGGTTACTGCCAGTTATATGCCGGGTGAACCCTATTTTGATCATTTCGATCTGACTACCCTGGAGGATCCTGATTTTTATCCTGATGGAAGGGATCTGGGTGAAAATTATACTTATACCGGATGGAAGATGAATGAATGTGCAAATGTTGGTGACTTGCATTGTGTTACCTGCCATACTTCCAGCGGTCGCGACCGGTATGCTGAGAAACCGAATGATGCCTGTATGTCCTGTCATCAGGAACGCAGGGAAAATTTGAAAGCCCATACTATGCATGAACCTGACAGTGAAGGATCAGTTTGTATAAACTGTCACATGCCAACCAGAGAATTTGTAGGGCATTTTTTACGCAGTGATCATTCTTTCAGGCCTCCAATGCCTGAAGCTACCATAAAGTTTGGTTCTCCCAATGCCTGCAACCAATGCCACACCGATAAATCGCCGGAATGGGCCAACACGATAGTGAAAAAGAGAAAAAATGCTGATTATCAGGAAAAGACATTGTACTGGGCACAGCTGATCAAGGAAGCACGCGATCAAAAGTGGAACCGGCTGGATGAAATGTTGCAAATCATTTCGGAAAACAGGTATAACAATGTTGTCGTTGCCTCCTTCCTGAGATTGCTGCCCAATTGCCGCGATGAAAAAAAGTGGGATACCGTGATCGACGCATTGGAAACTAACGAATCTCCATTGGTCCGAGCTGCCGCAGCCATATCTCTTGGTGGAAATTTTTCAGAGAAAGCAAAAAAAGCCTTGTTGAAAGCGGCTGGTGATCCATTGCGTCTGGTACGCGTTTATGCTGCAAGCACCCTGGCTGGTTTTGATGACGACAGGTTCTCGCCAACTGAAGTGCAATCCATGACTGGCGCTACACACGAATATATCTCTTCGTTATTAGCCCGCCCCGACGATTGGAGCTCACACTATAATAAGGGGATATTTTTCCAAAATAAGGGGGATGCCAACCAGGCTCTTGATGCTTATGAAACCGCTGCAAGGCTCTATCCACAGGCATTGATGCCTCTGATAAATAGCAGTGTGCTCTATTCCTATATCGGAAATCACTCCAAAGCAGAAGAAAACCTGGAAAAAGTACTGGAAATTGATCCTGAAAATGAGGCAGCTAACCTGAACCTGGGATTACTTCTTGCTGAACAGGGAAGAACTACGGAGGCAGAAGCAGCTCTCGTGAACGCACTGAATGCTAATCCTCAGCAAGCTGTAGCTGCATATAACCTTAGCGTTTTGGTTTCTTCCCATAATCCGGAGCTAGCAGTGCAGTACGCCCATGTTGCTGCTGAAGCCCGGCCCGGTGAACCTAAATATAGCTATACTCTGGCATACTATCAACTGCAAATTGACCGGCAGACGGATGCAATCAAAACCCTGAAAAAACTGATCGATAACCACCCGCAATACCTGAATGCCGTGAGCCTCCTGGCCGATATATATTCACGCGAAGGAAAAATGAAAGAGGTGAAGGCATTGTATGAAAAAGCCCTGAAGACAGATGGAATATCCATGCAGGACAGAAATGCATTGCAAGAGTCGCTGCGTGCTCTGCAGAATTCTAACCCAAAGTGAAACAAGGTTTGACTGTTGTAGTTCATCTATCCACTGAAAATTTAATATTTCCATGCTTGTTATTATTGCTCCAGCCAAAACACTCGATTTTAAACCGGTCTCAAAAGTAAAAGAGTATTCCTTGCCGGAATTGATCCACGATGCTGAAAAGCTCGTGAAAATACTTCGGAAGATGAGTCGAAAAGATCTCGCTTCACGGATGAATATTTCAGCTGATCTGGCAGATGTGAATTATGAAAGATTTCAAAACTGGCAGCTTCCATTCACTCCCGGGATTGCTAAACAAGCCGTGCTGGCTTTTCATGGTGAGGTGTATACCGGACTGGATGCTGCTTCTCTTCCGAATAAGGTGTTGGCGCAGGCACAGAAACGATTGAGAATTCTATCGGGTCTTTATGGTGTGCTTAAGCCATTAGACCTGATATTACCGTACCGGCTTGAGATGGGAACAAAGCTTAGCATCGGGAAGAAAAAAGATTTATACGAGTTCTGGGGAGATAAAATTACAAAAAATATTCAGGAAGCTGTCGGTCAATCGGGAAGTCCCGTGTTGATTAACCTGGCATCGCAGGAGTACTTTAAAAGTATTCATATCAAAAATCCGAACATTGAGATTGTCAATCCGGCATTCAAGGATATGAAAAACGGGAAGTATAAAATTATTTCTATCTATGCAAAAAAAGCACGTGGCCTCATGACACGGTTTATCCTGGAAAATAATATTCTAAATCCTAACGACCTGCAAGCTTTCGATTGGGAAGGTTACTGTTTTAATCCCCGATTGTCAAAACCGGAAAATCCTGTATTTACCAGAGGGTGATAGGAGAATGATGAATGACGAATTAGTTTCATCAGATGAAATATGCTCGTCCATTCAGTCGAACACCATTAAAATGGAATCACTAACTCATTCTTCAGACTGCCAGAAGTTTATCAGCCATGGCGTCGGCCAGGTCAATCAATTGAGTCTTGTTTTCCTTTTTCAGGGAGCCCTGCTCCTCAACAGGGTCGTATACCAGCTCCCATTTTATATTTTCAGCAAATACTTTCAGATTTTTTACTCCGCCACCATTCCAGGAGTAGTTGCCGAAGATACCCAGATAGTGATTTTTGGGTGCCATATGTTCGATGGTAGATAGTAATACCTGTACATTGGGGAAAAGTGAATTGTTGTAGGCCGGACTCCCCACAATGAACCCTTTGTATTTAAATATATCATTGATAATGTACGATGTATGAGTTTTGGAAGCATCATAAACCCGGATGTTTTTTATGCCCCGTTCCGCCAGCCGCCGGGCAATTACTTCAGCCATTTCCTGGGTGTGCCCATACATGGAGCCGTAAACAATTACTACCCCCTGATCAAGGTCGTATGAGCTCCATTTATTATAACGGGTAAGAATCCATTGCAGATCACTGCGCCATACCGGTCCGTGTGTTGCTGCAATCATTTTTATATCAAACGGGTCTAATTTATGAATTGCTCGCTGTGTATGTGGACAATACTTCCCGACAATATTCGTGAAGTAACGCATCACCTCCACTTCATAAAACTCCAGATTAATCTCATCATCAAAGACCCCTCCGTCGAGCGTGCCATAACTGCCAAATGCATCTCCTGCAAAAAGGATCTTATTGGTTTCTTCGTAAGTTACCATCGTTTCGGGCCAGTGCACCATGGGAATGGTCTGGAACTGTAACCGGTGCTTCCCAAGTTCCAATATCGATCCGTCCTGTACCAACAGAACATGCTCAGGCTTCATGTAAAAATTCTCAACAAAGCCAAAGGTCTTTTTATTACCCACCAGGATAATATCCGGATACTTCTGCACAATGGCTTTCAGAGCGCCTGAATGATCCGGTTCCATGTGGTTGATGACCAGATAATCAATTTCCCGGTCACCAATGATCTCTTCAATGTTCTCCAGGTATTCATCAATAAATGAACGCTCAACTGTGTCAATTAAAGCAATTTTTTCATCCCTGATTAGATACGAATTGTATGAAATGCCAAATGGAATAGGCCAGATATTCTCAAATAAATGGGTGCGTCGGTCATTGTATCCCAAAAAATAAATGTCGTCCGTGATATTTATATGTTGCATGATTCTTGTTTTTACATTCAGGCGCGAAATTAATGATTTTACCGTTATTGCCAGAGGAAAATTCAGGAGGAATTTTGCTACTATATAAATAACATGGAAATTTGATTACGAACGTAAGTGATAAAAATTATGGAAGCTTCATCTTTATCAAAGAAATCAACAAGGATAAACAGATAAAAATTGTTTTATCTTTGGATTAGAAAAAAGATTGCATGTAGTTCATACAATTCATATAAAACATGGCCATTAAAAAGAAAAGTACTTTGATGTTATTCCCGAAAATAGGGAAGTTTATTATCATTTTTTTTTCTATTGCATTTATTATTGTCGGGTTGCGTGGATATCAGTTATATACGTATGTTTTTCAGGAAAATGTAAAAACAGAAAAAGCTTTTATCATACCCGATGGAGCTTCTGTTTATCAGGTTACAGATACCTTGCAAGCAAACGATATATTGCTGAACTACAAGGCTTTTAGATGGGTATCGAATAAAAAAAAATATCCCTCTACGGTGAAACCCGGACGTTACCTGATGAAAAAGGGAATGAATACCAACCAGGTTGTGAATAAGTTACGGGCAGGTGAACAGGAACCACTTCATGTGATTTTTAATAATGCCCGCTTTAAAGAAGATCTGGCAGGAAAAGTAAGCCGGTATATTCAGGCTGATTCTCTTTCAATTTTACAACTTTTTGACGATCGGGATCAGATGGAGGAGTGGGGGTTTACTCCCGAAACCTTCAGCGCCATGTTCATTCCCAATACATATGAGTTTTACTGGACTACCGGTGCCGAAGAATTTGCCCGCCGGATGAAACTGGAATATGACCGTTTTTGGAATGATAACCGGCGACAAAAGGCTGAAGCCCTGGGGTTGGATCCTGTTGACGTAGCAACTCTTGCGTCAATCGTGCAGGAAGAAACAGTCAAGTCAGATGAATTAAAACGTGTTGCCGGATTGTATATAAACCGGTTGAAAAGAGGGATGCTTCTTCAGGCTGATCCTACCGTGAAGTATGCTGTGGGCGATTTTTCATTGCGCAGGGTACTGAATGTACATCTTGAAACAGATTCACCCTATAATACTTATAAGTATGCCGGCTTACCTCCGGGGCCAATTAATTTCCCGGAAGTTTCTGCTATTGATGCTGTACTGGACTGTGAACAACATAAATATGTATACATGGTGGCTCGGGAAGATTTCTCGGGATACCATCATTTCTCCACAACGCTGACAGAACATAATCGTTATGCTGCCCGGTACCGGGCAGCTTTGAATGCGCGGAAAATCTGGAAATGAGGAATTCGTATGCAACTCTCTGGCAGAAGTCCGGGTGTGTTTTGAAACCGGAATCCATGGTGTGAGGCGGTTAGATTGCAAAAATAAGTTTGTGTTTTGGTGTAGAAAAACTGAATCATTGGGGAATCTATTGCTGATGCCGTTGGGTGTACGTAATGATTTTTATTGTATTTTAGTAGGAATTTTATACCCAATCATTTTGCCATTCGAAAATTAATTTTTCAACAATATAACAGGCTGAATAACAGATAGAAGTATTCTGTTGAAAGAATGCTATAGCCAGTTTTTATTAAATAATTTTAATCATCAAATAAAATTTAATCATGAAACGAATTGCTTATTTTTTCATTTTTGTTCTTATCTTTCTTTATGCCTCAGCTATTCATGCCGAGATTAAGCTCCCGGCCATTTTTGGTGATCACATGGTTCTGCAGCAACAGACTCAGGCTGCTGTCTGGGGAAGTGCTTCGGAAAACAAAACAGTAAAAGTGACCACATCGTGGGACAGGAAAAGTTATACAACACGTTCTGATAATCAGGGGAACTGGAAGCTTTTTGTAAATACTCCCATCGCCGGAGGTCCGTACTCCATTACCATTTCTGACGGGAAGTCCCTGACACTCGAAAACGTACTCATTGGAGAAGTATGGGTATGCTCGGGGCAGTCGAACATGCAAATGACCATGAGTGGTTACCGGAACCAGCCAGTTCTGGGGGCAAATCAGGCCATCGCTTCTTCAAGAGATGAGAAAATCCGGTTATTTACAGTGGAAAGAACTAAAAGTCTGGAACGATTGAATGATTTTTCGGGCGAATGGTTGGAATGTATCCCAGAGCATGTGGCTGATTTTAGTGCTGCAGCTTACTTTTTTGGAGAAATGATCCGCGAAGCGCTGGATGTTCCTGTGGGACTGATTTGTTCAAGCTGGGGCGGAACACTGATCCAGCCCTGGATCAGTGAAAGCGGGCTTGAACCATTTCCCTGGGTGAAACTACCTGAAAAAAACAGCACCCAGGAGTTTAGTCAACAGGTCCCAACCGTGCTGTTCAACGCAATGATTGCTCCTATGGCAGGATATGCTATTCGTGGGGGATTATGGTATCAGGGTGAATCCAACCGGAATGAACCTGAACAGTATGAAAAAATGATGGCCGGACTGGCCAAAAACTGGAGAGCGGAGTGGAATATCGGAGACTTTCCTTTTTATTATGTCCAGATCGCACCTTATTATTATGGAAGTGGAAACTCTGCCTTTTTACGGGAAGCCCAACTTAAAGCTTCTACTGCCATCCCTAACTTTGGTATGGCTTGCGCAATGGATGCCGGGGAAGAGAACTGTATCCATCCGGCCAATAAAAAAGTGATCGGTGAGCGACTGGCATATCTTGCCCTTGCCAATACCTACGGTCAGAGGGGTATTGAATATTCAGGCCCAGTCCTTCGCGATATGAAAGTAGAGGGAAGTGTAGTAAAGCTTACTTTCGACCATGCAAAAAATGGATTGACAACTTTTGGAAATGAGTTGAAAAATTTTTATGTAGCGGGTGAAAATAAAAAATTTATCCAGGCTACTGCTTATATCACTAACCAGGGAATTACCCTGTTTTCTCCTGCGGTTGAAAAACCTGTCGCTGTCCGCTATGCTTTCAAGGATTTTGTTGTGGGTGAGTTGTATAATAATGAAGGCCTTCCTGCTTCTTCATTCAGAACCGATGACTGGGATGTGGAATAGGCCTGTTTGATTACGGGTTATCCATCCTGGCAGGCACCTGGTGAGGTTCTGAATGATGCCTGAGGGAGATGTCAAATGCAGTTTACTTCTCTTTCGAGTTCAATGTTGAACCTTTCCAGGACAGTCTGCCTGATTTTTTCAGAGAAATCAAAAATCTCCTTCCCACTGGCATCACCGTAGTTCACCAAAACCAAAGCTTGTTTTTCGTGAACTCCCACCTGACCTTCACGGTAACCTTTGAGCCCTGCTTTTTCAATGAGCCATCCGGCAGCAAGCTTGACTGACTTACTGTTTACCGGATATATCGGAATGTCAGCATAGATTTGCTTCATGCGTTCTGCTTCTTCCGGGCTAACTGAAGGATTTTTGAAAAAACTGCCGGCATTGCCCAGTGTCGAAACATCAGGTAGCTTAGCACTGCGGATAGCTATTATCGTTTTTCTGATTTGTTGGAGACTGACCTCTCCTGCTTCACGTACTTTTTCTTTCAGGTATCCGTATTCCAGGTTGAACTCAGGGAATTTATCCAGTTTGAAAACTACTGAGGTAATGACAAACCTGTTTTTTAATTTGGTTTTAAACAAACTGTTCCGGTAACCAAATGCACAATCTTCTGCATGGTATTCTACCTGTACTTTTTTTTGCAGGTCATATCCCTTTACGCTTTCGACCGACTGACTCACTTCCTGGCCATAGGCGCCGATATTTTGAACCGGGGCAGCTCCCACCTTTCCTGGAATCAGTGACAGATTCTCCACACCACCCAGGATATTTTCAACGCAATAGCCGACGAAATCATCCCAGGTTTCACCGGCACCAACTTCTAACCAAACATGACTCCGGTCTTCTTTCACTTTTATAATGCCTGGAACATTCGGGTGAATAACCAATCCGCTGAAGTCTTGTAAAAACAGAATATTGCTGCCGCTTCCTATCAACAACAGCGGTAAATCCTTATATCCTTCATTGGCCTGGATGAAGATATCCAAATCGTCAGGTTCGGTAAATTCAAAAAAATAACGGGCCTTGACTTTTACACCAAATGTATTATGCGGTTTTAAGTTGTAGTTCTCAAAAAAACGAATCATGAAATTGATTTTTGACAAAGATAGAAGAATAAATCAAGGTAATTCCTTCCATAAGTTGAATCCGATACGTCGATAAAAATCTGAATATCTATTTGAAAATGAGTAAAATAAAAGATTAAACATTTTTAATCTACTAGTAATCAGTATTTTAGCAGGTTCTGTCTTCGGGTACTATTGTCTCTGGTTTTTTAATGAAGTGTTGTATAAGAACATGTTATTATAATGGATTGAATCTGTCAATATTCCACCGCTGGTATTGTAAAAATCCTCATCTGTATTAAAAACACCATTGATTGTTTTTCTCCACCGGGCATTTGTATAAGGATGATAACTTTCCATTTGTATCCAGTTTTTGTAATTTTGGTGTCCGTTGGTTTCCAACAGTCCGGTTCCCAAGCCCGGGAAAGGATCAAGACGGGCAGCAACATTTTTATTCCAGTCAATTAAAATCGGATTTACAGTAAGATCTGCACAGAAACAAGGGACATTATGTTGTTTAGCGACATTGGCTATCTTTAGTGTCATGCTTAGGGTTTTTGCTATTGCTTTTAAAGCAATGGCTTTATAACCCATTTCGATTCGTTCAGCAGTATATGTTTCTGTATGAGCACTTTCATCTGCAGCTAATCTTAACGGTATATCACTCACATCTATTTTTAATTCTTCGGGAAATGGTTCTTCCATTACGGCAATCTGATCAAAAGCACCTATTTTCTTTGCATGGTCAATTAATCTAAGAAGGGTTTCTTTTTTTTCATAACGGCCGTTTGCATCAAAATAATACGGAAGTTTTCCACTTTCTGTATGATTGGTTCTGTAATGGCCTATAGCATTATGAATTTCGGTAAGCCGAGCTTTGTCTTTTTTCAGCATTTCTTCCTGTGTCCCGGGGTGGCCGATTTTTATTTTCATAAAAAAATACCCATCTTCCACGGCCTGTTTTATTTCTGATACCGGTATGGAATAAGCCATTAACGGAATACTTGCAACTGTTTTACTTTTGTGAGAAACAGCAGGACGCCACTTTTCAGGAATCATTTCATCAAATGTTTCAAAGCCGTTTTCTTTAGCATATAACATCCAAATGGCATTATCGATCCCTACCAGTGCATTCAGCGCAAATGTTTCGCGTAAATTTGGGTTTCCGGTTATTTTTTTCCCATATTCCAGCACTTCTCTCCAAATGTTTTCCAGCAATTCAACAGGATCAATAAATGTTTGCCCTTTCAGTATTTGCATGGCATATTCAGTCATGGTATACATAAGGGGATTTCCACCACTTTCAGTATATTGGGCGAAAACATCAGCATCTGACCATAAAACATTTTGTGTACATAATCCGACCTTAGAAAATCCAGATGAGCTTTTCATCCAGGATGCAGTTTGCCATATTTCTGTCATGTAGCTACCCTTAAATCCAAAAGGACGAATGAGAGGTTCACGTTCAAATTTGGAGTTTACTTCACTGATTTGAATTTTTTTCATTTGATTTTCATTTTTACATCATGCAAAAAGGTTGGGTGTTCCCATCATCATGGACGCTCCGGTGGCCCAAAGGCTATATAAATGAATGTTTCGGATTACTTTTCATTTTATGCCAGTTGGTATTTTTTAAGATACATTCGAATTAAATCCACATCCTTTTTAATCTTAGCAGAAATAAGTTTTTGCTTTTGGAGAAGTGGCAGATTTTCTTCTTCTTTTAAAAGAAGTGGATATTCGGCATGAAGGGTGATTGGAGCCACAATATTCAATTCTTTAATCGTTTTGAAAAAAAGATCGAAATCGACTATACCTTCTCCAAGAGGAACACTTTTTACTTTGGCTTTACCGGTTGATACATCCCAGGTAAAATCCTTAATTGCCAGAGAACCCATGTTGTTTTTCAAAAGATGCAGGGCTAAAATCCAGGATAATGAACCTTCCGTAACGGCATGACGAATATCATACTGACAACTTATGGCATTTGAAGGTAAATCTTTTATTACATTCCATATATCCCAGACCGGAGCACCAAATTTTTTGCCTGAATGGTTTTGATATTCACCTTGAATGCCTAATTCTTTATTCAATTGGATTAAGTGTTCAATCTCATTGCGTATTGAGGAAAGAGAGGATTCTATTCCATCTTGAAAGTTATAATCATAATATCCTAACCGATAATGTGAAATACCTAAATTTGCTGCTGTTTCCAGCATGTTCTTTGTATAGGGCTCATGGATACTTTTTATTGCAGTAACCATCATCCTGGTTTTAAGCCCATACTTTTTGCCCACTTCAATTACTTCAGGTAAGTCTTCTCTAATTCGTTCTGGCTCAACTCTTCCCTTTGATCTGACTGTTAAGTCAAAACCATCTATCCCAGACTCGGCTAGTGTTTCTGACATAAAATCAATTTCATAGTTGTCAAGGGGTTTTGTGAAAAAAGCAATGGGAAAGTTAGTTTCGCCAGGATTTGAAGATACCGTTCCATATGCATTGGTAACAGAGATAGCCCCGGTTATTACTGTCATATTTTTAATAAATTTTCTTCTGCTATAACTCATTCTTTTTCACAATTATCCGACTAAAGTCGGGATTACTAAATTTTATTATCTCTAACACCCCTTTTATGAGCAATTGATATGGCGAAAGTGGAGTAATGGCTATACCTACTCCAGGAGGTAGATAAATCATTTGCTATGACCGACATGAAATCCATGAACCACAAGAGATTATTACTGCAACGATTTATTGACGTTTTCTGTGTAAATGTATACTCAGCTAAAAATCAAAATCATGTTAATGAACTTGTATGTTATGGTACTATTGCCGCTTCATTATTTAACGAAGTATTTGAATGGATTCAGATCATTTAATATTCTCCAGAATATCTGTCAGATGTTTCCAGAATTTTTCTGTCGTTTCAATGTTCAGCCGTTCGTCGGGTGAATGTGCTCCTTTAATGGTTGGCCCAAAGGAGATCATATCGAGGTGTGGATATTTCTCCAGAAAGAGGCCGCATTCCAGTCCGGCGTGGATTGACCGTACTTTAGGGTTTGTTTTAAAGAGTTGTTTATAAGAATCGATAGCTATTTTCAGAACTTTGGATTCCGGATTGGGTGTCCAGCCGGGATATCCGTCGGAATGGGAAATGCCAGCTTTCGCCAATTTAAAAACCGATCGTACCATTTCTGCTGCGTAATATTTTCTGCTTTCCAGTTCACTACGTTGACTGGTAGTGATTCGTATTGTATCTTTTTCAACGAATTTCACAGAAGCGAGGTTTGTTGAGGTTTCTACCATTCCTTCCATGCGGCTACTCATTTCCAATACTCCATGAGGGCAAGCGTAAAGGGAGCTCAGCAGATTATTTTGTGAGGGCGCAGTTAATACGAATTCAGGGTGGGTTGTTTTCTCTATTTTTAGCTTTAACCCGGGTTCATTTATCATGTATTCCACCCGCATCTGCTGTGAGAACTTTTCAAATGCTTCGAGAAAAATTTCTTTTTGGTTTTTGGGGATTACTACAACAGTCGAAGCTTCTCTGGCGATAGCATTGCGCAGGTTTCCTCCGGTGAAATTAGCTAACTCCATCGGGAACTCACGCGATGCATTCCACAGAAAACGATTCAGTATTTTGATGGCGTTTCCCCGGTTTTTATGGATGTCATCACCTGAGTGGCCACCTGTTAATCCGGAAACAGAAATTTTTCTTGCAGTGGTATCTTTTTGAACAGGTTTTATCTTTACAGCCATCGTTATGAGGGTGTCGATACCTCCGGCACAACCAATAAAAATTTCGCCTTCATCCTCCGAATCAAGATTTAATAAAACAGAACCTTTCATGAATCCAGGCTGAAGAGCAAATGCCCCGGTCAACCCTGTTTCTTCATCCACAGTAAAAAGACACTCAAGAGGTCCGTGCTTGATCTCAGCTGACGTTAGCACGGCCATTTGTGCAGCAATACCAATTCCACAATCGGCTCCCAGTGTTGTTCCATTGGCTTTTACCCACCCGTCAATAACCAGAGGCTCGATGGGATCGTTGTCAAAATCAAAAACTTTGTCGTTGTTCTTCTCACAAACCATATCCATGTGGGTCTGTAAAATAACCGTGGGACTCTTTTCCCTGCCGGGAAATGCGGGCTTGGAAATGATCACGTTCCCGGCTTCATCAGTCCTGGCTGCCAGATTGTTTTTACTGGCAAATTCCAGCAGAAAACGACGGATCTTTTCTTCCTTTTTGGAAGGTCTGGGTACCTGGCATATCTCTTCAAAATAGTGAAAAAGAGGTTGTGGATTTAGTCTTTCTAAAGTTTTCATCTTATTATTTTTTACTGCAAAGATGTAAAGAGAAAAATGATTTCATCAATCACTTCTTTTTTTGTATTTGCATTCTATTCATTCGTCACTGATCTATCGTAATTCTTTTATTTTTTACGTAAATATGGTAAAAACTTTTGAAATTTGCCCATCCGGAAACCAGGAAGAGTTTCTATTTTAAATACAGATTGCTGTCGCCATAGCTCAAAAAGCGAAAATCGTTTTGCAGGGCATAGTCATATACTTTTTTCCAGTCATTTCCCAGAAATGCACTAATTAGTAATAGCAATGTGCTTTGTGGCTGATGAAAGTTGGTCAGCATGCCTTCAATCAGCTTAAAATTATAGCCTGGAACAATGATCATTTGGGTAGAAAACTGAAGAGTAGGGGTGTTTATCCTATCCAGGTAATGCAGGATTTGCATCAGGGCATCATGTACACTGATTGTTTGATTTGCGTGGTATGATTCCCATTGATCCACTTGCAACGGTTCATGCCACGATGATTCATTCTTCAGTTTTACTCCCAGCCAGTACATACTTTCGAGTGACCTTACCGAGGTTGTTCCTACGGCAATTATTTTATGTGGTTTTTGAAGGAGTTCTTCGATGAATGTTCGGGGTATGATCACCTGTTCCTGATGCATAATATGTTCTCCGAGAGTTTCTGTTTTAACAGGCTGAAAGGTACCTGCTCCTACATGAAGGGTGATTTCTCTCCGGCAGATATTTTTTTTTGTCAACCGGGAAAGTATATCCTCGGTGAAATGAAGCCCTGCGGTTGGTGCGGCAACTGAGCCATTGGTTTTGGCATAAACGGTTTGGTATGCTGTTTCATCGCCTGGCTCCGTAGGCCGGTTCAGGTATGGGGGTATGGGGAGGATCCCCGAACTTTCAATGATTTCACCAAAAGTATAGTGGGGAGGCCAGGTGAATTCAATGATCCAGGTATTGTTCTCCTGTCCGGTTTTTCTGGCGGTAATTTCAATCGTTTTTCCCTGGATTGTGGCAGTTTTGCGTAATTCTTCCCCTTTCCACTTTTTTGCATTGCCAACCATGCATTTCCATGAAGACCGGCTTGTTTGCTGAAAAGCCTGCTGGTAGTCGGCAGGCTCAACAGGTTCTAAACAAAAAATTTCCAGGTTCGCTCCGGTTATTTTTTGAAAATAAATACGGGCATGTATGACACGTGTATTGTTAAAAACCAACAATGTATCAGCCGGGAGGTAGTCCGTGAGGTTCCTGAAACAGTCCTTTTTAATGAGCCCGCTATTCCAAACCAACAAGTTGGAACTATCGCGTTCAGCCAATGGGTACCTGGCAACTTTTTCTTCCGGCAGGTGATAGCTGAAGTCACTAATCCTTATGTTATCAATACTTGACAATTTTTTTAATTTGTGCTGCAAAAATAATGTAAAAAATGGTTGCACGAAAAATGTATTATTTTTGCTGAAAATGTATACAAATGATAAAAATTGGCGACAGGGTAAAATTCCTCAATGATGTTGGTGGTGGCATTGTAACCGGATTTATTGGGAAGAATATGGCAAATGTTCAGAACGAGGATGGTTTTGATATGCCATATCCGGTGTCTAAACTGATCAATGTTGATGATCCGACATTGAATAAACCGACATCTGGTCAGAAAAACAAACAGGAGGAAAAAGTCCCGGAAGTCAGGGATGTCAAAGTAAAGGGGCAGATAATACAGGGAAAAGATTCTCCCGACTTTTATTTTTGCATAGTTCCTTCCCAACCGAATAATCCGCTGGCAGGCAATATTGATCTGTTCCTGGTAAATGATAGTAATTATTCTCTGCTTTTTCATTATGCCCATTATCGTAATGGCCAGTACAAAACGGTATTCCATGGATTGGTTGCTGAGAATTCCAGAACAAATCTGGAGAGTATCGGGCTGAGTGATTTAAATGAACTGCCGGAATATGCGTTTCATCTGATCTATTTCCGTAATGATGATAAAAAATTGAACCCGGCTGTTATGAAAAAGTTCAGAATTAACCCGGTTAAGTTCTACAAGGAGAGAAGTTTTCAGTCTAATCCTTTTTTCCCGGGAAATGCCATGATTTTTCAGATATCGGAAGATATTTTAAACACAGAGATTGACAAGCTCACTGAAGATGATTTCAGAAAAGTTGTTAAATCAAAAGAAAACAGACCTGATGATGAGAAGCCACAAAAGCAGGATAATCCTGATGTTCTGGAGGTTGATCTGCATATACACGAATTGATTGAGAATACTAAAGGGTTGTCGAACAAGGAGATACTTGAGGTTCAGATGGAGAAAGTGGAGCGTGAAATGCGTGCTGCGGTACAGTCGCAGGTTAAACGGATTATTTTTATCCATGGTGTAGGACAGGGAGTTTTAAAACAAGAGATTGCCAGGTTGCTGAGTCGTAAATTTCCGAAATACACATTTCAGGATGCTTCCTTTCGGGAATATGGATATGGAGCAACCATGGTGGTTCTTCGGAGAAAATAGGTAGGTTTTGGAAAAATTGGTGTAACTGCCCCAGGGCAATCGCATAATAAATATTCACCTTGGCTTTTTGCTTTGGGAAGCCAGGTAGCGGATCAGCGGGGGTAGAAGTTCTGACTGTTCACATTAAGTTAAGACAGGAGTTTATGATATGCTGGGTACTACTCTTTCATAGGACCACTCTCTGCTAATTCTTAATTGATTTTTTTTGTAAATTACAATAATAATGATTATGATGTATTCCTGTTCCTGGAGAAAATGCCTTACTGTCAGATGAAGTCGTAACTATTACATATTGAAGAAGCCACCAAAACTTTAGGGAATAGAAGGAGAAAAATGAACAGGACAAAAAGCAAAAGACCTGGCTCCCCGAAAATGGGGAATGACCATTGGTCTGAGAACTACTCAGGAATGGCTCTCAAAAAATAAGTAGAAATTTTCATGCGTTTGCCCTGGTAACTTTTCGATTTGGATTTTTATACTGGCAAAAAAGCATTAATTTTGCAGCGGCAGGTTGCTTTATCGCCTCGATGAAAGTCGGGGAGGAAAGTCCGGGCAACGCAGGGCACCGTGCTTCTTAACGAGAAGAACTTCGAAAGGGGTTATGAGCGTAACAGAAAACAACCACCCCGCTGCAGTTTGTCTGCAGCAGGGAACGGGTGAAAAGGCGGGGTAAAAGCCCACCGGTGGTTGTGGTGACACAATCAGCCGTACGTATCACGGGTTGCAAAGCCAAATATATCCCGATTATGCACCTGAAATTGCATAGCGAAGTTGCCCGCTTCGCAACTGGATTACATCCGGATGTCGGGAGGGGTAGGCTGCAAGGACCAAAACAGCAATGTTTTGGCAAGATAAATGATAAAGGCCTCTTTGAAAAAGGGGTACAGAACCCGGCTTATAAACCTGCCATTTTTTTTAAAAACAGTCTCTAAGCTAAAATATTTTCCAGTGCTTTATCGATTGTGAGGTATTGAAATGTAAACCTTCTTTCAATTAATTTTTGAGGCATCACAGCCGGACTATGTGTGAGCATACTGGCTGCTTTTCCATAGAGTAGCTTTAAAACACCAGTCGGAATGGTAAAAATAGCTGGTCGGTTAAGCTTTTTAGCCATGACTTGTGTGAAATATGAATTGGTTATTTGCTGGGGAGCTGCCAGATTGAATACTCCTCCGCTGTCAGGTGTAGTGATAGCCCATAAAAAAGCCTGTACCACATCGGCTTCATGAATGAAGGGAAAGGGTTGTTTACCATTGCTGATTTTCCCTCCCAAACCCAACTTAAAAGGAAGGATCAGTTTTTTTATGATGACCGATTCTTTTCCTAAAACCAATGCTGTCCGAAATATCGTGAGCTGTAAATCCTCGGGTAATGCCTGCCAGGCTTCTTCCCATTTTTTTACTACTTCCCCCAAAAAACCGGTATCAAAATCTTTGCTTTCTTCTTTATGAATAATCCCTGATGAATAAATCCCGATGGCAGAAGCAGAAATTACTTTTTGTGGTCGCTCCCCAACAGGAAGTCGATGAATGGCATGAACCAGATTTTGCACTGTATTAATCCGGCTGGAGTAAATTTCATTTTTATTTCTTGCCGTCCACCTCTGTAATACTGGAGCCCCTGCCAGGTTAATCAGTACTGAGGTGTCTTTTAACACCTCACTCAATTTTTCAACAGGCCCATACAACAATTCCCTGCTTATTTTTTCTGCCGGATAGTTTCTTTTTTGTAGCTCGGTGGTGATCACTTTCCCCAGATACCCTGAAGATCCGGTAATTTTTATCATCATAGCATTCTCTTTTGTGAGCGAAGTTAATCAATTGTATTTGTCCCTTACAGGTTTCTTCATAATTATTTCTGGTTAAATTTATTCCAATGTTGAGGAATTAGTTCTTCTTAACCTGCTTTGTTTTGTTATTTTTACACAGTGAAATGAGCATCCCGTGTTATGAGTTACGAATTACGAATATGGGGTGAGGCTAATGTTTTAGAAAACAATTGATTTTAATTAGTTAAAATTCAAATCAAATGATTAGAAAGGTGTCTGTTCTTTGGAGGCGGTATTCCAAGTTATGGCTGCACGAGCTTATTTTGTGGCGTATTGCCCGGATACCGGAACGGCAATTTCTTTATCTTTTGGCCTTGGTTGTTGGTGTATTTAGCGGATTAGCAGCCCTCATTCTGAAGAATCTCATTCATTTTGTTTCCACCAGGCTGACCAGTTGGCTTGAAGTGGATTCTATCAGCTACCTGTTTTTGGTTTATCCTCTTATTGGAATCCTGCTGACGGTTTTATTTGTCAAGTTTATTATCCGGGATAACATTGCCCACGGGGTATCTAAAATTTTATATTCTATTTCCAGACAAAGCAGCCGGATAAAATCCCATAACTCCTGGTCATCGATAGTTGCCAGTTCATTGACTATAGGTTTTGGCGGTTCAGTGGGTGCTGAAGCTCCCATAGTGCTTACAGGTGCATCTATTGGTTCAAACCTGGCCCGCATTTTCCGGTTGAATTATAAATATGTAACCCTCATGCTCGGCTGTGGAGCTGCTGGTGCAATCGCCGGAATATTTAATGCACCAATCGCCGGAATTGTTTTTACCCTCGAAGTGCTTATGCTTGACCTGACCATGGCTTTTCTGATCCCTCTGCTTATATCATCGGTTTCTGCTGCAACCATATCTTTCTTTTTTATGGGTAAGGATGTTTTGCTGCAATTTGCCGAAGTCAAGCCATTTTCCTTTAATACGATCTGGTTTTACATTCTCCTGGGTATATTTACTGGTCTTATTGCTATCTATTTTACCCGAATGACCATGCATCTCGAAGCAAAATTTAAAAAAATTAAATCATGGGGTATAAGCATGCTCATTGGAGGATTGATTATGGGTTTGATGGTGTTTCTGTTTCCTCCTCTGTGGGGTGAAGGGTACCGTGAAATTGCCATGATTTTCAGCGGGAAAGGATCTGAAATGCTGAATAATTCTTTATTTTTTGATTGGAAAGGCAACGAATATATGCTGCTGGTTTTTCTTGCCGGTATTATGATTTTTAAGGTTATTGCCATGGTCGCTACCACCGGATCCGGGGGTATAGGTGGGATTTTCGCGCCTACCCTGTTCATGGGGGCCATCGCTGGGTATTTCTTTTCCATATTTGTAGCCGTTGTGAGTAAATATAATTTGCCATCCGATGATTTTGCCCTGGCTGGTATGGCAGGTATGATGGCTGCTGTTATGCACGCCCCGCTTACTGCAATTTTCTTAACCGCTGAAATGACGAGGGGATACGAATTGATCATCCCCCTGATTATCACATCTACCGTGGCTTATCTTACCATCATGGGTTTTGAACCTTACTCTGTTTATACTAAGCGGCTGGCTCAGTCAGGAGACTTGCTTACTCACCACAAAGACAAAGCAGTGCTGCGGATGATGAATGTAAGAAACCTGATTGAAACCGACTTTGAAATATTATCGCCTGATGCCACTCTTAAAGACCTGGTAAAGGCTATATCCTTGTCGCACCGGAATTTATACCCGGTGGTTGATGCGGATGGATTCCTGAAGGGTATGGTGAAACTGTCGGATGTGCGTGGTCTTATTTTCGAACACGAACTCTATAATAAAGTCATGGTGAAAGACTTGATGTATATGCCTGAGTTTTATATATCTCCGGAGGATAGTATGGAGAAGGTAGCTGAGAAGTTTGAGTCATCGGAACGTTACAATCTGGCAGTTATTGAAGATGGAAAATACCTTGGGTTTATTTCCAGGGCTGTAGCATTTTCCAAATACCGTAAAACGGTTCAGGACTTTTCACACGAATAATCCGGATCTGCTCTTTCCCTGTAGTTGTTCTCTTTTGGTTTTTGTATCAGGACATGAATCCTATGGTTTTTTTGCTCAGTTGTTCCGTTAAAACAGTATCTTTAACTGGCTAAAAATTTTTTGTTAATGCATATCAACATCAAATCTTCGATCACTCTTACTGTTGCATTCATATTTTTTTTACTTTTCCTGGCCGTTTCCAGCTGTAAAAAGGGAACCGGAGTGGAGGAGCCGGGGAGGCCAAATATCCTGTTTGCTATTAGTGACGATCAAACGTTTGCCCATACAGGTTTTGCCGGGAGCAGGATTGTTCACACGCCTGCATTCGACCGGGTAGCCCGGGAGGGTGTTTATTTCTCGAATTGTTTCGCCGGTTCTCCCGGTTGTGCCCCATCGCGCAGCAGTCTTGTAACCGGTAGGTATCACTGGCAAAATGAGCAGTCGGGGCAACATGCTTCATCCTGGTTGAAAAAACATGTGCCATTTGTTGACCTGCTGGAGGCAAATGGTTATGTAACAGGCAGGACAGGCAAGGGCGTTTCTCCTTTCCGGTATGCCCGCGATGAGAAGGATTCACTCTGGCGGTCAACTGATGCTGCTGGTATCGCTCATAGCAATATTCGATATGAAGATGGTTCACCTGGTGATGAGCGGCCTGCTAAGTTTATATCCCCGGTCAATTATTTTGAGAACTTCAGGTATTTCATGGAAAATGTACGGGGTAATAAGCCTTTTTTCTTTTGGTATGGTGCCACAGAACCACATCGTAATTATGAGCAAAACGCCTGGAAAAGAACAGATAAAAATCCGGACGATGTAGTAGTTCCCGGATTTTTCCCTGATCATGATATAATAAGAGGTGATATCCTGGATTATGCAGTGGAGATCGACTGGTTCGACCTGCACCTGCAGCGGATGCTAGAGTACCTGGAAGAAAAAGGGGAACTTGAAAATACTATCGTTATGGTTACATCCGATAACGGAATGCCATTTCCCAGGGCAAAGGCTAATTGTTATGAATATGGAATACATGTTCCCTTTGCTGTCCGCTTCCCAAAAGATTACCCCGGAGGAAGGATTGTCGATGACCTGTTGAGTTTTGCTGATCTGGCACCAACCATTCTGGAAATAACCGGAACAGGTAGTCATGGCATGCTCCCTATGTCAGGAAGGAGTATATTGAATATTCTGAAATCAAAAAATAGCGGTGTAGTCGATCATACAAAGAATTATGTGTTTGCCGGTCGTGAGCGTCACTCCAGTTCCCGATACCTTAATTGGGGATACCCCCAACGGGCAGTTCGAAGCCACGATTACCTGCTGATCTGGAACATGAAGCCCGACCGGTGGCCGGCTGGTGCTCCTCAACGAATCAAACCGGGTACTGAAAATGAACTGCTTCCCATGTATGGCGTCGATGAAAATGGAAAATATCAGGTTGGACAGGCATTTACTGATATAGATGCTGCTCCTGCGAAAACTTACATCATTGAAAACTGGCAGGATAAATCCATCCGCCCCTTTTTCGATCTGGCCCATGCCAAGAGACCAGAATTTGAACTGTTCCACATTAAAAATGACCCCTATAACCTGAACAATCTGGCTGGAAATCCCAACTATAAGGAAGTAGAGGAAGAATTGAAAAATGTACTGCTGACTGAGCTGGAAAAATCACAGGATCCTCGTATTGTCGGCCCGGAAAAAGAAATTTTTGATTCCTATATACGCTATAGCCCTATGCGGGAGTTTCCCAAACCATAAGTTGTTTAACCCAGGGGTGGATATTCTCCTGGATTGGTTTCCCGCATGATTTCCCATACGGTTTCAAATATAAGTTCCACGTTGGGTTTGGAGAAGTATTCCCCGTCAATTCCATAGGCCGGCCGGTGTTCTTTTGCCGGAAGTGTGCGTGGGGCTGCATCCAGGTAATTAAAAGCTTGTTGTTCTTCCAGCACCTTTTGCAGCATAAATGCAGATGCTCCTCCTGGAATATCTTCATCAATAAACAGCACCTTGTTTGTTTTTTTTACCGATGCCAGGATGGTGTGATTTACATCGAAAGGAAGTAAGGTTTGAACATCAATTACCTCCGCCGAAATGCCTTTCTTCGCAAGTAATCCGGCCGCTTTGAGTGAGTGATGCACATTCCATCCGTATGTAACCATCGTTATATCTTTTCCTTCGCGCATTATTTCAGCTGTACCAACAGCTACTGTATATTCACCGGTATTTACAGGAAGTTTTTCTTTAACATTATATCCTTTTAGAGGTTCAATGACCAGGGCCGGTACTTGCGATTCCAATAAATAGTTATACATGCCAGCTGCCTGAACCATATTCCGGGGAACGCATAAGTACATTCCCCGCAGTGATCCAAGCAAGAGTTGCATAGGTGAGCCGGCATGCCACATGCCCTGAAGCTGATGTCCTCGGGTTCGGACAATTACCGGGGCAATCTGCTTCCCTTTGGTACGGTAATACATGCTGGCCAGGTCATCACTCAGGGTAGAAAGGGCATAAATCAGATAATCAAGATACTGAATCTCTGCAATGGGTCTAAATCCTCGTAATGCTAATCCAATACCCTGACCAATAATAGTGGTTTCTCTGATCCCGGCATCTGATACCCGGTGTTCACCATATTTTTCCTGGATTCCCTTCATTCCCTGATTTACATCGCCCATTTTGCCTGTGTCTTGTCCAAATGTTACCAGGTTGGGATATTTATGAAACAGCACATCAAAATTGCGACTTAATATTTCCGAGCCGTTCACTTCAATGCTGGAGGTAGTATACCGGGCAGGTTCCGGTTTGATTGGTCGGCTGGTTTCATCGGGGATCCATTTGCTGTTGTAGATTTCCTGGCATTGCCCGCTGTATTGATTGATCCAGTTTTTCAGGTTTTCGCGTTCTTCAGCCAGGTTAGTAGCTGACAACAGATCGTAATAAAACCTTTTGGCAAAACTTAAATATTTTCTTCGGGTTGGGAATATGCGCTTTTTTATTTCATTCAGGTCCTCTGTTTTGTTTAACTTCCCCAAAGATTTTTTCCGTATATCTTGCACGAGCAGTTCCAGCTTTTCGATTTCAGTTTTAAACCCTTTGGAGTAGTTTTGCCAGGCTTTTTGCCGGGCTTCTTTTGCCCGCTTTTCTGCATTCTTTTCAATACGGGACAGTGTTTCCATGTCGGCTTTACCGGTTTCGAGCAGCCATTTTCTGAAATGATTCAGTCCGTCATGTTCATCCTCCCAATCCAGTCGCTGTTGGCTCTTATAACGCTCGTGCGACCCCGAGGTTGAATGACCCAACGGTTGAGTGAGCTCCTGGATGTGAAAAAGAACCGGAGTGTGCGTATTTCTGCAGTTGCTTATGCCTTCAGTGAAGGTTTTTACAAGCGCCGGATAATCCCAGCCTTTGCAGGTATATATATCTATTCCATTGGTATTCTTATCTTTTTGAAATCCTCTCAGTGCTTTCGAAATACTTGCTTTTGCTGTCTGGAGTTCTGTGGGAACACTAATCCCATAACCATCATCATAAACAATTACTGCCATGGGAACCTGTAAAACGGAGGCCGCGTTGATAGCCTCGAAAAACATCCCTTCAGAAGTGCTGGCATCACCTATGGTGCCAAATGCAACTTCATTTCCGGTAACGTTGTTTTGCAAAGCTTTCTTCATGTCAGGATTCTCCCGGACTATCTTTGAAGCCTGCGCTAAACCAAGCAACCGGGGCATCTGCCCCCCCGTAGATGAAATATCCGCTGCAGAGTTGTATTCTGTTGCCAGATTCCGGATGAAACCTTGCAGATTGATGTTCGCTGTAGAAAAATGATTGTTGAAATTCCGACCCCCGGTGGAGGGATTTAACCGGTCGTCGGGTTCGCCATAGATCATGGCAAAAAACTCTTCAGGATGCATAATCCCCAGGGCCAGCATTAACGTCTGATCCCGATAATAGCCCGATCTCCAGTCCCCCTTTTTGAAAGTTTTGGCTATCGCTAATTGAACGATTTCCTTGCCGTCACCGAAAATACCAAAATGTGCTCTGCCACTGTGCACCTCACGCCGGCCAAGTAAACTTAACTGACGGCTTAAATTAGCCAGATAGTAATCATGGAGTGCTTCTTCAATTGTGATGTGAGGAGTGAAAAATATTTCCGGTTTTCCTAAATACATGCTTCGATATTTTAAGACCTTATTGTCCTTTAATCGAAAGAATAACATTTGGGAGAAAGATTTGTTTAAAATGATCCAGCTTGTTTTATTCCTATGTTGTGAGAGAATATTACTCTTTATGAGCAGTTGATGCAACTGTAAGTACTAAGGTTGAAATTCCTCTTTGTTGGTATCGATCTGACCTGTATAGGAAATAGCCCGGCGACTGGTGCTTGTAACATGCAGGGTGGCAAATCCCTGGGAGGAGATGTGCCATGTATAACTGAGGTTGTCCATATTGTTTTTTACTTCCAGTTTGATCAGGTATCCATCTTTACTTTCTTCTGTTTCGATGCGCTGAATGGGTTGGGTAAAATCCATGGGTGAATTTCGGTTGCCGAAATCTACCTGGTAAGCAACTCCAAAAAATGGCAGGTACGAAATGAGTGTATCTCCTTTTAACTCTACTCCGTAGGTGTGGGTCAGGCTTAGGCTGCCACCACCCGATGGCTGAGCATGAGTTGCTTCGAACAGGAATGACCGTTCAGTGATCCATTGCTTCACTTCTTCCATCCTTTTCTCCTTCCGGTTAGCTCGTCGGTCTTTACGACTGCTATTCGTTTCCTGAGCAGTTGTTGAAAGAATGGATAATCCCAGAATCAGGGAAATGAATACCATTTTTATCTGATTAAAATTATAGTTGTTTCGTGGCATACAAATTTTTTAATTGATACAATTTAAATTATTTTCGCTCTAAATTTCCAAATAGATTTAACAAAAATTGTTCCGTTGGATTTTACGTGGAGAAATGAATAAGGTTATGGCAGGAAAATATATTGGAGCTCATGTAAGTGCTGCCGGAGGTGTTGAAAATGCACCTGAGAATGCTTATCAGATTGGAGCTACAGCTTTTGCGTTGTTTACAAAGAATCAGCGGCAATGGCACGCTCCTCCATTGACGGAGACTGGAATAGCGACTTTTAAATCCAGGTGTCAGAAGTATGGTTATGAGCCTTGGCAGATCTTACCTCACGACAGTTATTTGATAAACCTGGGACACCCGGAAGAAGCTGCGTTACAGAAATCACGTGACGCCTTTCTTGATGAAATTCAACGTTGTGAACAACTGGGGCTCGATCGACTGAATTTTCATCCGGGAAGTCACCTGAATCAGATCAGTGAGAAGCAATGTCTGGCAATTATTGCAGAGTCAATTAACCTGACACTGGAGAAAACAAAAGGGGTGACAGCTGTCATTGAAAATACAGCTGGTCAGGGTACTAATCTTGGGTATACTTTTCCCCAGCTTCAGGAGATTATCGATCAGGTGGAGGATAAGAGCCGGGTGGGGGTGTGTATTGATACAGCGCATGCCTATTCTGCCGGATATGATATTCGTACAAAGGAAGGATTTGAAATGGTTTTCAAAGAGTTTGAGGAGGTCATAGGATTTAATTACCTGAAGGGGATGCACCTGAACGACTCAAAGAAGGTTTTTGCTTCAAAGGTTGACCGGCATGATAGTTTGGGGAAAGGCACCCTGGGGATGGAAGTGTTTACATGTATTATGAAGGACAATCGTTTTGATGGGATTCCCCTGATCCTGGAGACTCCTAACGATGAATTGTGGGCAGAAGAGATTCAAATCCTGAAAAATTTATAAATATGAGTGAAATGATTTACCTGAATGGATCATTTATTCCGAAAGAGGAGGGATCCATATCACCCGATGACCGCGGTTTTGTTTTTGCAGACGGGGTATATGAAGTCATCAAGTATTACCGGGGAAGGCCTTTCCGGTTTGAAGACCATCTCCTTCGTTTAAAAAGAAGCTTGTCGGAGATCCAAATTGATTTGAACGGATTGGCCGGTCTGGAGGCAATTTTTAATCGATTGTTGCATGAAAATAAGTTAGCCGGTAGTGATGCCGGTATATATTTACAAATTACACGCGGAGTTAACCGGCGTGTTCATCATTTTCCTACGGATATGGAACCCACCATTTATGCGAATTCATTTGCGTTTCCTTCCTTTCGGGAAAATTTGGAAAACGGCATAAAGGTTGTTACGCGGGAAGATATTCGTTGGTTACGTTGCGATATCAAATCGATAGCTCTGTTACCCAACACCATGTTGTATAACCAGGCAGTTGAAGCCGGGGCGGGGGAGTGTTTGCTCATCCGCGATGGAAAAGTAACCGAAGCAACGCATTCCAGTGTGCTGGCAGTTATGGATGGCACGGTTTATACTCATCCGCTTTCGAACCTGATCCTGCCGGGTATTACCCGGAAGGTGGTACTGGAAATCTGTGCCGGAAACAACATCCCGGTGAAGGAACAGGCAGTGGCTGAAAATGATCTGACCATGGTAGATGAATTGATGGTTGTTGGTACAGGCAGTGAAATTACACCTGTGATTCAGGTAAATGATCACCCGGTTAAAAATAAAAAACCGGGCGAGATCACCCGGTTTTTACAGCGTAAATTTTTTGAATGGGTATAATCTTATTCAAGCATTTTCTTCACCTGGGAAAAGACATTTTCACCATTGAATCCCAGTTTTTCATCGAGTACTTGATAAGGGGCTGAGAATCCAAAGGTTTCCATCCCCCAGATCTTGCCATTCTCTCCGACCAGTCCTGCCAGGGTAACTGGCAATCCGGCTGTCAGACCAAAGCGTGGAACACCAGCAGGGAGCACACGTTCCTGGTAATCAGTCGGCTGGTTGCGGAATAACCCCTCTGATGGAGCAGATACTACCTGAACTTTAAAGCCTTCACGCTCTGTGAGTAATTGAGCACCCTCCACCAGTGTGGCTACTTCTGAGCCGCTGGCAACCAATACAACATCCGGTTTTTCATTCGGTTTTACAACGATATAGGCACCTTTCTCTGCCTGCAAGGCCGATTCGTAAGCATTTCCCTTGACGGGCAGATTTACTATATTTTGACGCGAGAGGATCAATGCCGTAGGTGTGGTGTTATTCTCCATAGCCATTTTCCAGGACACAGTTGTTTCATTTCCATCGGCTGGCCGCAGCACTAACATGCTGTTTTTGAGATTATGATTTTTTAGCTTTTCCATCAAACGGATCTGTGCCTCCTGTTCTACCGGCTGGTGTGTGGGTCCGTCTTCTCCAACCCGGAATGCATCGTGTGTCCATACATATTTAACTGGTAGTTCCATCAGGGCTGCCAGACGAACAGCAGGTTTCATGTAGTCGGAGAATACGAAAAATGTTCCGCAAACAGGGATTACTCCACCGTGCAACGCCATACCGTTGGCCATACAGGCCATGGTCAATTCACTTACTCCTGCTTGTAAAAATGAACCATTGAAATCCCCTTTTTTAAATGCTTTCGTTTTGTTCAAAAAACCATCCGTTTTGTCGGAGTTGGATAAATCGGCCGATGCAACAATCAGATTCTCAATCTTGCCAAACATCTCTCCCAGCACAGATCCTGAGGCTCCTCGGGTGGCAATGTTAGGTTTATGTTCAATAATAGAGAAGTCAAATTCAGGCGATTGGTCGGAGAAGAATTTTTTCCATTTGGATGCCAGTTCCGGATGATCAGCTTCCCACTCTTTCTGTTGTTCTTTTTTTCTTCTGGCAACTTGGATCAGTTCTTTCTTTCTTTTGTCGTAAACAGCCTGAACATCTTCAAATATTTGGAAGGGATTTTCTGGATTTCCTCCGAGGTTTTGAACTGTTTTGGTAAAAGATGCTCCTGCACCTGACAGCGGCATTCCATGCGTGGAGGTCTGTTTCTCGAAAATCTCTCCGCCTTCAGTCATCGCACCTTTCCCCATTATGGTTTTGCCAATGATCAGCGATGGTTTATCTGTTTCTGCGATTGCTCGTTTCAACGCTTCGCGGATTTGATCGGGATCATTGCCATCAATCGATAGCACTTGCCATCCCCAGGCCTCATATTTTTTTGCAGTATCTTCGCCAGTGACTTCATAAGTCTTGGTAGAAAGTTGAATGTCGTTTGAGTCGTAGAACATGATGAGGTTTCCCAGTCCCAGGTGCCCGGCAATACGGCCGGTACCTTGTGAAACTTCTTCCTGTATCCCGCCATCGGAAATAAATGTAAAAATTTTATGGGACATCCACTCTCCAAAGCGTGCAGTCAAAAAACGCTCGGCAATAGCTGCTCCTACTGCCATAGTGTGTCCCTGTCCCAGAGGTCCGGATGTGTTTTCTATGCCTCTTTCCACATCCAGCTCAGGATGACCTGGTGTAGCACTGCCCCATTGCCTGAAATGCATCAGATCTTCCATGCTGTAAAAACCAGCCATTGCCAACACAGAATAAAGCATTGGAGACATATGCCCGGGATCCAGGAAAAATCTGTCGCGATTAACCCATGTCATATCCGAGGGGTCGTAATTTAGGAATTCAGAATACAGGATGTGAATAAAATCGGCCCCACCCATGGCTCCTCCCGGATGACCCGATTTAGCTTTTTCCACCATCGATGCAGAGAGAATCCGGATGTTATCTGCTGCTTTCATTTCAATTCGTTTACTCATTTTTTTCTATTTGTTTATTTGTCTGAATCTGCGTATAGATTGAATTCAAAATTAATAAAAAAAAGGAACCCCTGGGGTTCCTCAAGGGGAATGCCTTATTCCTGAATAATCCTCACCATGAACACCCCTTTGATTGCTTTCAGTTTTTCAGCTATATCTCCGTCAATCTCCGTTTGGGTAACGTCAATGATGTTATACGCAATATTTTCGTATTTTTTGTTCAACATGTTGTCGATGTTCAATCCTTCCGATGCCAGAACGCTGGAGATTTGACTAACCATATTGGGAATATTCTGGTTAGCAATAAGAATCCGTGATCCGCCGTTTCGATCCATGTGAGCTTCCGGAAAATTAACGGAGTTTTTGATATTCCCGTCTTCCAGGAAATCTTTTAGCTGGTTGACTGCCATGATTGCACAGTTGGTTTCCGATTCTTTTGTGGAGGCTCCCAGATGGGGAATCGGCACAACATTTTTCATTTTCAGAATTTTTTCATTGGGAAAGTCTGAAATGTACTTAGCTACCTTCCCCGAATTTAGAGCTTCTTCCAACGCATCAAGGTCCACCAATCCTCCACGGGCAAAATTCAATATCCTGACTCCCTTTTTCATCATGCTGAATTTTTCCTTATTGATGTACCCTTTGGTTTCCAGATTAAGCGGAATATTCAGCGTGACGTAATCGGCCTGACTGAGAATAGCCTGGATGCCTTCTGCCCATTTTACCTGATTACTCAGCTGTAAGGCCTGTTTAACAGACATGTACGGATCATATCCGATGACATTCATCCCCAGGTTATTTGCTGCATTTGCCACCAACACACCTATGGCACCCAACCCAATAACTGCCAGTGTCTTTCCCTTAATCTCCTGGCCGGCGAAATTCTTTTTACCTTGTTCAATCAGAGCCGGTATCTCGTCTCCTTTGTCAACCAGTGTTCTGGCCCAGGCTACTCCTTCAGCGATATCTCGCGATGCTAATAACAATCCGGCAATAACCAGCTCTTTTACTCCGTTGGCATTGGCTCCGGGAGTGTTAAAAACAATAATACCTTTTTCGGTACACCTGTCAATGGGTATATTATTAACACCGGCACCGGCACGAGCTACTGCTTTTAAAGAATCAGGCAAGTCGATGTCATGCATGTTAAAACTACGGAGAATGATGGCATCAGGAAGTGGAATTTCACTTGCAATTTCATATTGATTTAACGGAAAAAGACTTAATCCGTCGCTGTCAATTTTATTTAATGTTTTAATTTTAAACATCTGGTTTTTATTTAATAATTTGATTTTGTAAAGAATACAAATATTATAAATTTATCCGAAGTTCTTATTCCTCACAGGATTAATTTTTCAAAATAAAATAAACATTAACTTTGGCATACTCTTCTGGCAGAAGCCGGATTCCCCGGTTATCTGTGATTATTAACCAAACGGACACGATCAAACAACACAATTGATTGGGAAACATCATGGAACATTGAAAGGAAGAGGAAGTGAATACTGCTTAATTTTACAACGTATCTTTATTTGAGCACAATCAAATAGGAGAAGTATGAGAGAAACAAGTACTTGTTTTTTTTGTGGGGAGAGATTAGTTTCCGGGAAAGGATTGCATTCATGTATGTATTGTGGACAGGAAGAAGTGGATAATGATATTTGTCCGGATGGCCATTATATTTGTCGAAATTGTAGGGAAAAAAATATCATTGAGCTAATAGAAGATTTTTGTTTGGGATCAAATTCTCAGGATCCTGTTAACCTGGCAATACAACTGATGAAGGCTCCGCATTTTAAGATGCATTGTCCGGAGCATCATTTTTTAGTTCCTGCTGTTTTGTTAACAGCCTATAGTAACACGATATCTGCCGAAAGAAAGTTAGACAAGTGGTTGCTGGCTGCGCGATTCAGGGCTGAGAAAGTGCCTGGGGCATTTTGTGGAACACATGGCAGTTGTGGAGCTGCCATAGGTACAGGCATTTTTATCAGCCTTCTTACCAGGGCAACACCGTTGAGTGGGAATGAGTGGGAGCTTAGCAATTCTCAGGTCGGTCGTTCGCTATTATCTATGGCTAGTTATGGAGGCCCTCGCTGTTGTAAGCGCGTTACATTTATTTCGCTTCTTGAGTCAGGAAAGTTTTTAAAGGAAAAGCTGGGTGTGCAGCTCAATATTCCCGAAATAATAACCTGTACTTTTTCAGAGGAGAACAAACAGGAGTGTTTAAAAGAGAAGTGTCCGTTTTACCCTGCAAATGTTTTATCTTAGCTGCAGCTTTACGAATACAGGAAGATGATCAGAAGGGAAACGATGGTCATCAAAATTCGACAAGGTGGCATATTTTAATACCTCAATCCCTCCATATACAAAAATATAATCGATTCGTCGGCTACTCAGGTCGGCATCCAATTTGAATCCGTTGAAAGTTCCTGTTGGTCCGAAGGGTGGCTCTTGCGAATCTTCAAAACTGTCGCGAACGTATTTTTTGAGCAGACCGATTGGCTCCTTGTCGGGTGTCAGGTTAAAGTCTCCTGTTAGTATTACCGGTAAATTTTTGTTGGAAGTCATCTCTTCGATCTTTTTGCGGATAAGAATAGCTGCATTTTTACGAGCTTCCATACCAATGTGGTCGAAATGGGTGTTAAGAACCAAAAACTGTTTTCCTGTAACTTTCGACTGGAATTTTCCCCAGGTGACCACCCGGTTCAGGGCAGCGTCCCATCCTTTACTTGGTATTTCCGGAGTTTCTGATAGCCAGAATGTTTCCTGTTTGATCAGGATGAATTTTGATTTATTGTAAAAGATAGGAGAGAATTCACCGGCTTTTTCACCATCGTCACGTCCTGCGCCAAACCACTCATAACCGGGAAAATCATGTTGGATATCCAAAATTTGGTCATACAAAGCTTCCTGCAGTCCAAAGATGTCGGCTTCATGGAAACGGAGGATCCCGGTAACCATTTTCGTTCGTTTAGGCCATGCATTCGGCCCGTCAGCTGGTGTATTTAATCTGATATTATACGATATGACATTCATCTGTTGTGAAAACAGGGCAGCAGGGAACGACAGCAAAATGATAATGAATAATTTTTTCATGACAGATTGATATGGCAAACAATCGTTTAACCCCCGGCAAAAGCCGGGGGTAGTTTTGATTTTTGTTTTTAGCATCTATTTGATTTTTTCAGAAACGTTCCCGTTTTGTATACGTTGTATGTAACAGATGGTGTGACAGCTCGCCCAGAGGTTTAATCAGGAAGTCGTTATACAGTTTTTGTATTTCCGGATTTTCATGTGATTTTCTGATGGGCAGGTTTGAATCTTCGGCGTAAATTGCTTCGGCACGTTTTTGTCTGATTTCCGGGTTTGTGGGAATTGGTTGTCCGCCTCCGCCGAGGCATCCTCCAGGGCAAGCCATAATTTCCACGAAATGAAAGTCAGCTTTTCCTGCTTTGATGGCGTCCATTACTTTTTTTGCATTCACCAATCCGTGGGCTACAGCACATTTTAGTTCCACTCCATCGAGGAAAGCCCATTCTTCAAGGGGGTTTTCGATGATTATTGAGGCTTTACGAACGCCTTCCAATCCTCTGACCGTGTCAATGTTCAGGTTTTCGAATGGCACCTCGCGGCCTGTTACCAGTTCATAAGCTGTTCGAAGTGCTGCTTCCATCACTCCGCCTGTGGCTCCGAATATAACGCCTGCGCCGGAAGATTCACCCATGAGCCTGTCGTAGTGGGCAGGTTCCAGTTTTTCGAAATCCAATCCGGCCTGTTTGATCATGATCGCCAATTCCCGCGTAGTCAGCACAAAATCTACGTCCCGGAACCCGCTATCGTGCATTTCCGGCCGGTGAGCCTCGAATTTTTTAGCTGTACATGGCATAATGGATACCGAAATGATATTCTCCGGGTCGATATTTCGTGCTTTAGCGTAGTAAGTTTTTGCCAGAGCCCCGAACATTTGCTGGGGTGATTTACAGGTTGACAGGTTATCCAGGTATTCCGGATACAGGTGTTCAATATATTTTATCCAGCCTGGTGAGCAGGAAGTGGCCATGGGGAGTTTGACTCCGGGGTCTTTGTCAACGAGAGCTTTTTTCAACCGGGTAAGCAATTCGGTTCCTTCTTCCATGATAGTCAGGTCAGCGGTAAAATCGGTGTCAAGGACAGAATCGAATCCCAGTCGCCGCAAAGCAGCAACCATTTTCCCTGTGACCCGTTCTCCCGGCTTCATTCCCATCTCTTCGCCGAGGCCTACCCTTACGGCAGGAGCTGTTTGTGCCACAACATGTTTTGTCGGATCTGAGATAGCTGCCCAGACCTCTTCGATGTAGTTTTTCTCAACCAGGGCGCCGGTAGGGCAATGATTAACACATTGACCGCAGTTGGTGCAAACCACGGCGTTCATTGGTTTTTCAAAAAAGGTGGATATTTTCATGCGGTCACCTTTATAAGCAACTGTGAGAGCGTTCACACCCTGTAATTCTGCACAGGTACGAACACATCGCTGGCATCGGATACATTTGCTGTCGTCCTTAATGATCGACGGGGAGAACATATCGATGGTATAGTTTTTCAGCGGAGCCAGTTCAATGAAATCCTGGGTCATAATTTTGTATTCCGACGACAGGTCCTGCAGCTCGCAGTTCCCATTCCGGTAACATTTGGTACAGTCGGAATTGTGTTCAGCCAGGATAAGCTCGATAATATGTTTCCTGGAATTTCTAACCTTCAGACTGTTTGTCAGAATTTCCATACCATCCTCGCAAGGTGTGGCGCAGGCAGCAGAAAGACGTTTCTGACCCACAACTTCAACAACGCAAACCCTGCAGTTGCCAGCTACGCATAAGTCTTTGTGGTAACAAAGCGTAGGGATTTTTATGCCTTGATTTTCGGCTGCTTCCAGAATGGTTTTTCCTTTTTTTACCTCTACCGGGAGGCCGTTTATGGTGATGTTTACTTTCTTTTCCATGGAATCATTTTTAAAAATTAATAGATCATCTCTTCACGGAAGTTTTCTACAATGGAAGAAAAGGAGTTGGCCACAGACTGGCCCAATCCGCATTTTGCAGTAAGTTGCATGGTCTCCGTAAGTTTTAGCAGTTTGTCGAGGTATGCAGCAGGTTTTTCCCCACGTTTCACTGCTTTAATTCCCAAAAGAAGTTGCTGACAACCTACACGGCAAGGTGTACATTGTCCACATGATTCTTCACGGAAAAACTCCAGGTAGTTATCGAGAACATTAAACATGGAACGAGAGCTGTTAAACAACATCATGGATCCACCTGTAGGCAGGGATATGCCTACCAGTTTCCCTTCGTAACCTATGGCTGTATCTTTGAATTTTTTGCGTGGTACCAGGAATCCTGATGCTCCGCCAACCTGAACAGCTTTGGTGTCGCCATCGCCAAACTCGTAAACGAAATCCTGAAGGCTCATCCCCAGTTCGAGTTCGTAGATCCCCGGTTTTGGTGTATCCCCTGAAACAGAAAACAATTTGGTTCCCCTGGAATATTGTACCCCCAGGTCATAGAATTTTTTAGCACCGTATTTGAAGATTGTCCAGGTGTGAACCAATGTTTCCACATTATTGACAACAGTGGGTTTATCCATGTAACCGGCCTGTGTTGGGAATGGTGGTTTATTTCGTGGCTCTCCGCGCCTGCCCTCCATGGATTCCATCAACGCCGTTTCCTCTCCGCAGATGTAAGCTCCACTACCCATGAAAATTTTTATGCTAAAATCCAGATTAATTTCTTTGCAGTAGTACTGAAATTCATCAATGACTTTATTCAGCTCTTTTTCCAGAAACTTATACTCACCACGCAGGTAAATAAAGCCCTCTTTAGCTCCGGTTACGTATCCACACACAGCCATTGCAGTAAGAACCTTGTATGGTACCTTTGATAAGATTTCCCTGTCTTTGAACGTTCCGGGTTCCCCTTCATCGGCATTACAAATTACATACTTGTCGGAAGCTTTCGACTCGGCAGTGAGCTTCCACTTTAATCCGGTAGGAAACCCGGCGCCTCCCCGCCCTTTCAATTCGGAACTGATCAATTCATTGATGATTTCATCCGGTTTCTTTTTGATGGTAGAGGAAAGTACTTTTTCCCAGTCATTTTCATTTCTAAAAATGAAATCCACCCGTTTTAGTTGATATGAATAAGCCATTATTTCCAGGTTTTAAATGATTTCTTTCATGTATCCCGAGAGAATCTCCCTGACTCTTTCCGGAGTGACTTCTGTGTACACATCATCGTTTATCAACATGGCCGGAGCTTTATGACACCAACCCAGGCAGTTGGTTTCCAGCAATGTGAATCTTTTGTCAGGAGTGGTTTCTCCAATTTTAATCTTTAGCATATCCTGTATGGCAAACAACAGCTGGTTTTTGCCTTTCATGGCACAGGTAATGGTTTTACATACACGGATGATGTATTTACCCGCAGGTTTTGTTTCCAAAAACGAATAAAAAGTGGCCGTGCCAAAAACTTCGGCCGCAGGAATGTCCATTTCCCTGGCAATTTCTACCATGGAATACTCTGAAAGATACATTTCCTGCCTAACCACACCCTGCATCACTGGCAAGAGACTTTCCCTGTTCCTTCCATACTGGTCGACCAGGTCCTTAATTAAAGATTGGATGGGATTCATAGGTAATTAAAGTTTAAATTTGAAAATTATTTGTTATTGCTTTTTAGTAAGCTATAAAATTTCCCCATTCTGAAGTTTTAAAAACATTTTTTAGCTGCTGGTAAAAATAAACAGATGTATTATAAAAAACGAAGAGATTGGTGAGCAATATGTCTGTTTTTCAACATGATTTTGAATGTTTTAAGTAGACTAGATTTAAATAAGATTGAATTGTGAAAATTACTTTTTTAAAACCACTCTTTGGTGCAGAATTTGTACAGTAAAAAGAGTATTATGAAAACTGAAGCAACCTTTTTGTCTTTTTTCCGTTCTACATAATAGAAGACATGAAGTAAACATATTTAAGTTCAAAAAGCCATGAGAGATTTGATTCGTTTTATTGTATTTATAACCATTGTTGTTTTGCCGCAGAGCATTCAGGGGCAACTTTTGTCTGTATCCGGATATATTAAGAATCATATATCAGGTCAGGCTATTGAAAGTGCCGCGATTTATGAATCTGTTTCAGGAATAGGCACTATTACCAATAAAGATGGTTATTACCGGCTTTTGTTGAACGAAGGAAAACAAAAATTAAAAATTTCCAGTATCGGTTATGAGTCTGTTATTTCTGAATTCATCATGAAATCAGATACGATCATCTCCATTGACATGAAGCCTCAGAACTTAGCCACAAAAGTGGTTGCCGGCAACAGGCAACAGAATGATACTGTTGATTCTGAGGGAAAACAATCCACTTCCAAAAAGCAGAAATAGTCTTAAAATTTGTTTTTAATGATTTGATGCATAGCCTGTCCATAGCTTTTATCTGGTGCAGGTATACCTAAAAGTACGCTTAGGGTTGGTGCCAGATCAATAGCGTTATACTGTTCCCTGATAATTTGTGGCTGTATTCCTGCTCCGTAAAAAATTAGTGGTATGTGTGTCTGGTCGCTATAATTTACTTTTTTAAATTTATAAGAAGGTTGCCATCCTTCTTTCAACAGGTACAGGATATCACCGGAGCGGTTTTTTGCATAGGATTTAAATAGCGTTCCAATCAGGCTGTTATCGGAGAATCCTTTTTCCAGCTGGTCGGCAGGCATGGAAATATGAACTCCTTCAAATTGGTTGATGAAGTTTGAAGCTTCAGCTCTTATCTCATTCAGGTCAATTTTATGTTTTTTTATGGCATCGTGATTTAAATAGACCTGAAGGTCGGAGAAGTATTCTATCCATTTCTCTTCACCATAGGTGATATTTAAATAGGAAGTAAGCAGGGCGATGGCACTTTCGGGAGAAAAAGCATCGACCGGGATGTTGAATTCCTCTTTCAGGTATTTTACCGGGTATGAAGCAGAAGTATTTGCTGTTAGGTAAAACAGGACGTTGTCTTTTCCGAATTTTTTTTCACAAAACCCGATCAGCTCAGCGATGTATTTGTCCAGGTACAGGTAGCTGTCCTGCATTTCAAGGGATGCTGGTCCGAATGATCCATTCTCATAATCCATAGATGAAAAAACGATGGTGAAAAAATCGGTCCATTCATCTTCTCCCAAAGGAACATTATTGAGTAGTGAAAGTGCAAAATCTTTTAACATCAGGTGACTATATGGAGTAGTTATCAGGGGTTTGTAGCTTTCAGCCTCTTTCGTGTACCTTCTCAGGTTATGTGGGAATGTGTTCCACTTATCGAAGTATCCTTTTTCGGAGATGTAATCATCTGGTATACTTTCAGTGTATTGATCTGCCGGCAGGAGAGTCACCCAGTTTTGGGAGCTGTATCGTGCCGAATAATTTTCGAGGTTAAAGTCGTGTACCCAGTCGGGGAAGGTATTGATATAAAATGAGCTGGAAACGATTTTTCCCGATTCCGGATCAAACCAGAATGCTCCGTCGGCAGCGTGGCCGGCAGAGAATATGGCCGATTCTTTATTCATGGCGGCGCTATAGACCAATGATTTTCCTTTCGAAAAGATTTTCAGGTTGTCGGTGACGGTGTGTGAGAGAAGTTTCCGGGGGGAAGCATTGCCTGTTTGGGTATCGGCACCCACCGTGAAATAATTCTCATCTTCGGTGCATTCTGTCTCCCTGCTCCTCAACCGATCGTACCAGGTCTTCCCAATGATTCCATGCAGAGAGGGGTGTACTCCGGTGAATAATGTTGCTGTACCTGATGCATAGCTGTTATAGTGCTGGGTCATGTTTACGTTCGTATAAACTGCCCCTCCTGAATAAAGCTTTTTGAAACCGTTGGCTTCAAACTTATTCCAGTATCGCTGGATATAATCGGGACGCATATTCTCAACTACCAATCCTATTACTACTTTGGGTGACTGCTGTTCGGGAATAAAACCGGATTGTGCCTTAGCCCCTGGATGGATATTCAATATCAGAAAAATAATGAGCAACAAATAATACTTCATAAAAAATTTAATCTTTAAGTTACCTCATGTAAAAAGCACGGGCATAATTCAAATATGCGAATATCTGAATAATTTTTTATCTAATCTTTCAGATTTGGGGAAAAGTGAATATGGGCTTCTATTCTTTAAAACAGCAATTCGTATCCTGTTTGATCTCCCCGAAAAATGCTTTCTTTGTCCAAAAATTACCAGGATGAAGAAGAAACGTGTAAACGTGATCACCATGGGTTGTTCAAAAAACCTGGTTGACTCAGAGGTTTTACTGAATCAGTTAGAACTGGGGAATTTCGAAGTATACCATGATTCCAATGAAACCGGATTTGATGTTGTCATTGTGAATACCTGTGGTTTTATTCACGATGCCAAACAGGAGTCGATCGATATGATACTCGACTGTGTGGAGTCGAAAAGGCATGGAGATTTAGATAAAGTTTTCGTTATGGGGTGCTTGTCGGAGAGATACCGTCAGGAATTGGAGCAGGAAATTCCGGAGGTCGACAGGTTTTTTGGTAAGTTCGACCTGAAAGAAATACTGTCAGAAATGAAGGTTCCCTGTCAGTCTGAACGGATTCACCACCGGAAGCTTACTACTCCATCGCATTATGCATATCTGAAAATTTCGGAAGGATGTAACCGGGCTTGTGCCTTTTGTGCAATACCCATGATGACCGGTAAGATGAAGTCCCGGCCGTTGGAAAGTCTTGTTCAGGAAGCACAGATTCTCGCAAGTCATGGGGTAAGGGAAATTTTATTGATTGCTCAGGAATTATCGGGTTATGGTGTCGATTTGTATCGAAAAACCAGGTTACATGACCTGGTAGATCAAATTTCTGAATTGGAGGGTATTGAATGGATCCGGCTGCATTATTTATATCCTTCAAAATTCCCTTATAAAATGCTCTCTGTGATGCGCGATAATCACAAAGTGTGCAATTACCTTGATATCCCGTTGCAACATATAGCCAATCCTGTGTTGAAGAATATGCGAAGACAGGTGACCCGGGAGGCAACAGCAGCTTTAATTGAAAGAGTCAGAAGTGAAGTCCCGGGGGTTGCTCTGCGAACCACCCTGCTGGTCGGATTTCCTGGTGAAACGGATGCTGATTTTCAAGAGTTAAAACAATTTATTATTGAAACAAAATTCGATCGGTTGGGGGTATTCCCCTATTCGCATGAAGAGGGAACCTTTGCCGCAAAAAAGTTTGCCGATTCTATACCTGATGAGGTAAAACAGGCACGTGCCAACGAAATCATGGAAATTCAACAGCAGATTTCGGCTGAACTCAACCGGCAAAAAATCGGTCAGACTATTCAGGTGATTCTGGACAGAAAGGAGGAGGATTACTATGTTGGCCGTACTGAATATGATTCACCGGAAGTAGACGGGGAGGTATTTGTGACTTCCTCTTCAAATTTAAAAATTGGAGCTTTTTATCAGGTAATCATCACTGGTGCTGAAGAGTATGATCTGTTCGGTTCAGTTGTTCCCTCCCCACCTGTTTAGAAAAGGGACAGGAACAATAGCTGTATCGTTTCTGGTACTATTTCCCAAACACATAAATAATGGAGAGTTGCTGCTGCTGGTCAAGGTCGTTCCCGTTCAGAAGGTGAAATGATAGATTAAATTTTCCTTTTATCTTTTCATGGTTAATGAAATACCAGATTACATCGGTTCTCCAGTAGTTTTTGAGCCTGTAGAACAGGTCACCATAAGCGAACCGGTGTCCTGATCCCGAGCTGATCACCGACTGGATCCCATAATTTTTATAGTGCCCTTGCACTTCGGCAAAAAAACTTCCGGAATGGACAAATCCATCGGTGATGCTTCTTTCCCGAAACGATGAGCTTAGCAATCCTGCTTTCAGATAGCCATTTATTTTTGCATTTTCTGTTGTTCTGATCCCTGCCTGTAATGCATATCCCAAATAGTCACGAATGTGATCACCCATGACCCGAATGGTTGGTTTTGCGTCGTGGAAGAGCAGCAGGTAATGCTGGAGAAATAGGTTTTTGTGATAAACTTCACCGGCAAAACCTGCCATGAATTTTTCGCGATTCACATTGGTCTGGCGGCTGACCCAGTCAACGAACCCTTGTTGATACCCCCAGTTCCATCGAATCTCGCCAAGCATTCCTTCTATATTCGGCCGGTAATAGAGGAGGGTATCTGTGAGCATGGCAAGAGGAAAATCAATCGCTCCGCGACGGGGAAATGCACCAAAGAGAAATTTTTTGTTGTTGTCCTGGAATTGATAATAGAGTGTCAACTTCGGTTTTTGGTCATCCAGATCGCTGCCAAATTCAAACAATTGGCTTAATCCTCCACGAATGCTGTGGTTATCGTGTGAGACTCCAAGTTCAAAAGCTCCACGACTTCCCAGGATGGTTTGAGACAGGGCTTTCCCGCTGAAAAACTCGCGATTGTCGCCAATTCCTTCAAAAATGACTTCATACTCCAATTGCTGGGATGATGCCCATAAAGGGATCAATAAACCGATCAGTAATAATAATCTCATCTTCCAGATTTTTCGCAACGAATGTAATAAATCCTTTTGGGAATTCTCTGTCTCTGATTCGGAACATCGGTATTTTTCTTTTGCAGAGGTAAACAGGATATTAATTGGCTATCTTTAGATGTCCGTTTGTTATAGTTCTTTCTGATTGTTTTCCTAATTCTGTTATTTTAGCAGAAGATCGAAAAATCCTCAGGGGATAAACCGAATAACTCCACATTGGGGAATGGGTAAATTACGAATGACAAAGAAAAATAAGAATTACGAATGAGTTCTAATGATACGATTCTGCCGATTTATGTCGCAATAGATCGGATTAAAATTCTGAGAGTTCAATCGAATTCCTTTGGAAATTTTAAATATAATGAAATGAAATTTAGTCCTGCAACTTACAAAAAGATCAATGACCGGCTACAACGGCGGCTGGTATATACTGAACATTTAATGACTGTAATGAATGATTTCAGTCGGGGGCCCTGGTCAGAGCCTGATCCTTTTCACTCGCATCTTCATGAACAGACTTTATATGTGGCTGCTGGTGAAGTTATGTTTTACTATGAAAACGAACCGGAACAGCATCTTAAGTCGGGTGATATGGTTGCCATTCCTTCCGGAAAGAAGCATACCATTAAGCTGCTTTCTTCAGAAGCCCGGATCATCGATAATTTTACTCCGGTAAGGGAGGATTTTTTGAAGTAGAGGAATGAGGAATAACCGGGCATCATCTGGTGGTTTAATGCGTTTATTGTGGTCTTTTTCGGGGAATTCCGATTGATTACAGGAAATTTTCATCCGGAATCAGATTCATCTTGATGAGTGAATTCATTATTGGATGAAGGTTTCCTTTGGGTCATTTAAAAATGGTAAACCAACGTAAATCCTTTTTGGTTAGCCAGTTGAAAGGGGAAAATATCGAATCGTTTCAGGTGGTCTTTATCCCATTTGTACTGATGGGTGAGATAGACCAGTTCGGTTGAAAGCATTCCAATTCCTGCTGCTGCAACCACATCAGAAATCCAGTGGGCATTTTTTGCAATACGCATATAGCCCACAGCAGCAGCACATGAATATGCACCGATGCTGTACCATGTATTGATTTCGCCGTATTCTTTATGCATGAAATGTGCAAATGCAAAAGCCCGGGAGGTATGCCCCGATGGAAAAGAGTGGGCACCTCCAGAAGGTCTTTTTTCATTGACGTGTTTTTTTAACTGCCATACAGTCAGGTCATTCAGTAAAAAACTTTTTACAACCAAAGCTGAACGGTTTCCAAAATTATTTTTCCCTTTTATTCCGGAGGCATTAAGGGCATATACTGCCAATACCGGGGCATACTGGATATAGTCATCGACATGCCCGGTGTAGGGCAGTTCCTTTTGCATAAAGTCACGCACATCCTCTTTGGTACTGGTCATGAAATGCAAAGCTGTTCCTCCCCCGACCAACAGGAGAGGAGTAATCCAGGGTTTTAACCCTTTTTTCCCGTCCGGGTAACGGAAGTTAAGCAGGTGGATGGAGTCGTGAAGGGAAAAGGAATTTAACTGTACCGATTCCATTGTCAGGTTTATGTCATCCCAGGAACCTGGAGGTTTCAGATTTTTGGGTGGTACAGGTATTGTTGCATAACCCGTAAGCACTGCATAGCACAGGAATTGAAAGAAGACAAATGTTTTTATTTGTCGTGACCTGTTCACTTTATTTTTCTGAAATGCTTTGGATAAATTGGATCGAACACTGGTTGAATACATCGGGTTGATCAATATTACACACATGTCCGCAATTATGGATGACCTCCAGTCGGGAGTTAAAATGTTTTTTCACCAGGTCGCTAACCATAGGGAGAAACATGTGATCGCGTTCACCCATCAGGTAGAGTACCGGGGCAGATGCTTCTTTTACGATGAATTCTTTAAGGTTCAGCCTGATTTCGTCCGACATGCGTAACCATTTTCTGAATTCTCTTTCTCCCAGTTGAATAGCTTCTCTGACAAAAAGTTTTCGTGACTGGGCATGTTTTTTTGAGGGGATTAAAATCCATGCATTTAATCGGTACAGCCACATGTAGGGCAGTATGGAATGCATAAGTTTTGCCAGATTTACCAGTACATTAATTTTTTTATTGAATTGGACTATTGCACCCCCCAGCACAATCGATTCTGCTCTGGTTGGTGCAAGTTTATCGATTGCTCTTATGATGATGCATCCCAGTGAGATACCAACGAAATGGGCTTTTTCGATATGGAGGTGATCCATGGTTTTGACCACATCAAGGGCAATTTCGTCGAACCGGTACAACTCTTCCGATGAATAGCTGGCTTTGGATTTTCCGTGTCCGCGCAGGTCAACAAGCAATACGTTGAAGTGCTTTTTGAAATCCCTCAGTTGCCTATACCAGACAACATTACTTCCGCCGGCACCATGTACAAACACCACCCAGGTTTTGGATGTTCTGTGAAAAAATGTTTTATGATACAACATGGAGCAAATATAGCATTATTTTCCCGGATAAACAGGGCTTACCCATTCCTCTTGAGGGAGATACTTGCTGGCACCAGCCCATTTTACACCTCTTACCAGGATTTCCATTGCTTCGGGTACATCAAAATCTTTCGCTACATGGCCAACCGATAAATAGAATACGCGTCCTTTTCCATATGTTTTTTTCCAGGCAACAGGAATTACTGCCCCATCTATCCATTCACTATGATCGGCATTAAAAGTTGTGGTTGCCAGTACTTTTACGTTCGGATCAACGTGCATGTAATACTGTTCCGAGTGCATGTTAAAGTTTTTGATTCCCCGGGTTACCGGATCCTTCCGGTCAGTAATTTCCACTGTATAATCAATAACTCCACCGGGATGGGCTACCCATTGTCCACCCACCATGAACTGGTATTCTGTATTATCGCGGAAGGAATCTCCCAGACCGCCGTGTACTCCGGCAATTCCTGCTCCGTTTCTGACTGCTTCGAGCAGTCCTTTTTCCTGTTCCTGGGAAATTTTACCCATGGTCCAGGCCTGAATGATGAGATCAACGGATGCCATCAATTTTTTATTGGTATACACACCCAAGGAGTCCGAAACGGTAACAATTGCCCCTTCTTTTTCAAGTAAAGGTTTTAGCTTATAGGTGAATTGTTCGGGTTCATGCCCTTTCCAGCCCCCCCAAACCATAAGTATTTTTTTCCCTTTCAGGGAGGGCAACTCTTCTGATGATTGATTCTGAGCAAGTAATTGATTGGCATTCACTGTAAGAAAAAACAGCATAGCCACGCTTACGAATTTTAAAGGAAGAATTTTTTTTATCATTTTTTGTGATTTATCATGTTTCCATAGGTAAAAATAGGAAATTTACTGATTCCATGCTTGAACAAGTGCTTTAAAGCATTTTGCTGATTTGTCTGCTTTTTCCTGATCAACTGTTCCCTTGTAACTATTCATAAAATTCTCAGTTGAATTCCAAACAGTCTGGATCATTCCAAGATATTTGGGTTTCATTTCTCTTGTAGCCCCCTCAATAAATGAACGCATCATTTTTTCCTGTTTCAGTGCGTTTTCTTCTTTTTCCCAGGGACAGGTAAGCACCTGCAGTCCTTTCGACGCAAATATTACAGCCGTTGGGTCGGGTCTTTCGTAGTGCCAGTCGCAGATTATTACATCTTTTGGGATCAGGTCAATTGCCCTGTGGGTATTGTTATAGCTTCCTTCCCAGAGTCCAATGCCGGTTGTTTTGCCGTCGATCAGGCGATCGCCCCACATCCACATTTCAGTTCCTGTTTTTGCCAGGTGGTTTCTGATTTTGGTTACTTCTCCGGCAAAAAGTTCGGCTTTGTCTCTGCCATTACAGCGAGGACACTGTTCGTGTCCTATATAGAAAACTTCGTCAAGTCCTGCATGGAATCCGTCAGTCTCAAAAATTTTCACAATTTCATCCACCACATCAAAAACCACATCATGAACTCCGGGGTGCAGCGGACAGTAACTTTTGCAATAGAGTCCGTCGGAGTTTGGCCATTTATAGTTTTCAGGCAATTGAATTTTCGGAGTTTCGTCAAATTCGGGATACACTTCCAGTAATTTCCCGGGATTACTTTGCCACGACTGGTGTCCCAGCAGGTTAATCTGTGGAATAAGCCGAATGTTGTTTGAGCGGCACACCTCTACTATCCGTTTGATATCTTCTTTTGATAAGGGATTATTTCCTCTTAGTTCGGGGTGTGACTCGTATTCAAATTTCCAGTCAATACGCAGGATGATGAGATTAACTCCTGTCTTTGCCAGTTCATTTTCTATGAATGCTGAAAATTTGCCAACCATTTCAGGAGATGGTGCACCAATACATAATCCACGTACCGGATAAGGTGATTCGGCATGAAGTTGCGTGGAAACGAGAAGGAAAAATAATAAAGTTGAAAAAATTCGATTCATTTTCGGAAAGAATTTAAAAGAACCTAAGGGTTCCATGAGAACCCTTAGGTTTTCTTTTTAAAAATTTGTGAAATCCCATTTTCCTCTGTAAGGCCTGGTCAACATCAGGCTGGCAAAATCGTCACCAACAAATTTTTCAGCTTTTGGATCCCATAACAAGGGACGTTGCAATTCATATGCAATATTAATGATGTTACAAACTGAAGCTGTCCGGTGTCCTGTTTCCACGTCGGAGATTGTTTTGGATCGTTTTTGTATGGAATCGATCCAGTTCTGGTAATGGTTGTCGCTGAAATATACCCGTTTATCGCCTGGTTTCAGGTCGGTTGAAGCCAGTTTTTCATTGGGGAATGTACGGAGGAAATCCCGGCTGACTTCAATTTTTCCTTCTGTTCCTATGAATTGCACTGCATTAAAGTCGTCCTTTGTTCCCCAGGGTTTGTGGTTCACCCGAATGCCATTTTCGTAGATCATTGTCAGTCCGTTTTCGGCAGGAACAGTGGGGGGCAGGAACTGTACCGGACCCGATTCGTCCATGTTGAGTGCCCATTGTGCGATATCAAACATGTGTGCACCCCAGTCGGTGATCAGGCCTCCTCCAAAGTCGCGATAACCTCTCCACCATGCCCAGGGTCCCTCGGTTTTCAGGGGAGCCAGGTCTTCGTGATATCCCCTGTAGAGAGAGGGCCCAATCCATTCATTCCAATCCATGCCTTCCGGAACAGGCTGTGTTGGCAGATCACATTGTTTTACCGGTTCACCAACATACACATTTATCTCTTTGATTTCTCCGATGTACCCGTTTCTGACCAGTTCTACTGCATGGCGAAAATCACGCCACGAACGCTGCATATTTCCTGTCTGAAACACCCGGTCGTATTTTCGTGTGGCATTTACCATGGCTCGTCCTTCTGCAACAGTTAAAGAAAGAGGTTTTTCGCAATAGATATCTTTTCCTGCTTTCGCTGCATCTACAACAATTTGAGCGTGCCAATGGTCGGGAGTGGCAATCACGACAGCGTCAATATCGCTCCGTTCCAACAACTCGCGGTAATAGTGATACCCTTCTGTTTTCACGTTCATTCCTTTGGTGGAATTGTTTTTATTCGCTGCCTCCAAAAACGGATTGAGTTTTCTTTCAAAAACATCACTGGCAGCTACAACTACTGTCCCTTTACATTTGCCAATGCCGTTCAGCAGGGTAGGAACCTGTTTGCCTGTTCCTATAAATCCCAGGTTAATCCGGTTATTGGCAGCAACAAAACCTTTCCCTCCCATTACATGGCGGGGTATGATGGTGACGGCTGCTGCTCCGGCAGCGGCTTTCCCAATAAAATTTCTTCGATTCATGGTATTCATATTTTTATTTTATGTAGTAATAAGTTTTATGTCATTTAAAATCAGTTGCCTTAAAGGTTTTTCTTTTTCGTTTTTCGGAAGAAGTATTCTTTTATTCCGGATCTTTTGCACAACGAAATCCGGTATTGAAAAGAGAAGTCTCCACCGAGTTCATGGAACGTCCGCTAACCGAAAAGCTATCTTCTCCATTTTGGTCATAAAAAAACGATCCGCTGCGTATTACACGTACGTTTGGATCTTCGCGAAAAGGTTCATCACTGCCCGGGTAGGGTTTATAGGTGTCGGCACACCATTGCCAGACATTTCCTCCCATATCGGTCAGCCCGGCTTCGTTTTCGCCGAAAACTCCCACCGGGGATGTGAAGAGATACCCGTCTGATGTTTCCGGGGTATTGATTTCTCCCTGCCAGGTGTTGGCAAAATAATGGTTATTGGTGGTTACCTCATTGCCCCAGCTAAATTTGTTTTTTGAAGGTTTACCACTCCTGGCTGCAAATTCCCATTCTGCCTCTGTTGGCAGTCTTTTACCTGCCCAATCGGCATAAGCCACGGCATCGTTCCAGCTTACATGGGTAACCGGGTGATCATCGCTAGCAGTGGGCCCTGAAGTACCGAATGGTTTAAGCCAGTATGCACCGGGCAGAAGTTCCCAGGATTGGTTGTCGAGATTAAAAACGCCTGAGTCACCAAATTTTTCTGCTTCGGTTTGATAGGAGGTCGATTCTGTAAATTGCCTGAACTGAGCTACAGTAACCGGCGATTTATCCATGTAAAACGGCCCGACTTTTACCTGATGAACCGGTTGTTCATTGGGTAATCCGTTTTCAGAACCCATCATAAAAATCCCTCCCTCAAAATAGACCATTTCTCCTTCTGAAACAGCTGCTCCTTGCGAAAGCTCCAGAGTACTTCTGTTGCTGTCTTCCTTTATTGGTTTTGCTGATTCCGTTTTAACCGCTCTGGCTTGATTTTCCTTCTTCTGCTCCCGTGAACAAGAGAACATGATCAGAATGATAACTGGCAGATACAATTTCCCCATACAGAAATAATTTGATTCTGTAAAAATGGGTGTTTTTATTAATTAATCAAAATAATTTATTGAATTTGAGGGTAAATAATTGAATGCAAAAAAAATGAGGGTATAACCCTTGTTTATTGAAAAACTCAGGTTACACCCTTAAAAAGATTGCTATTTTTTGATAAGTTTTCCGGCATAAACGGTATTCCTCTCATCTAAAAGCCGGAAGATATAAATGCCCCGGTTTAAATGAGATATTGGAATATCTTTTCCGGAATAGGTGATTTGTTCCAGTACTTTGGTTCCATCAATCCTGAATATTTCGAGGGTTAGCAGATCGTCGTATTCCACACCCCAGTTGATTTTAACAGTCTCGGAGGCTGGGTTGGGCCATATTTTAACGGGTTCGCTTTGCTTCGGGTCAACATTTGAATTGCCTGTTGAGGAGTAATAATAATCAGTTTTTTCGTCAAAAACCCAGGTAGTTCCATCAAAACTCGAAGTTTTGATCTGGTTCACAATTTTATGGAATAAGTCAGAACCAGTAGCACCGGTTGCAATATACGAACTGTAATATGCCGGATATACTACCTCAGAAAAATTAGTACTTCCATAAACGTATTCATCTTTCGACTCGGCATTCCATCCTTCAGCTGTTGAATCCCATCTGTAATAGGTATCGGTTGCCACATCACTGACCGCATTGTATGTAGTAACTGTCCGACTGGATTTTTCGAGCTCGAAGGTAAAGAAATTAACTGACCAGCCTTCTTCCTCAATTAATCTTCCGGAAGCATCGTAGGTCATGCGATATTCATTAAACAGGATCTCCATTCCTTCCATAAAATAATACATTCTTGAGAGTTCCGGGTTTCCTGAGGCATTGTAGGTATAAATTTCCTTTGATGCGTTATATACTTCTCCCTCTTCTTCAAGCCATGTATTTGATTCCTTCAGGGTTCCATCCGGATTGTATTCATATTTTTGTTCCATATCGAACTGCCAGTCAGTAGTCTCTCCGACAGAAAAATACTTGACAGATTTCAGCCTGCCGGATGCGTCATAAGAGATTTCTGTTTTACTGAAAAGTTCAAGTTCGTCACTTGGTTCCTCGCGGGAATATGTAAGCATGGAAATCATTCTTCCCTGGTTGTCAAATTCCATTTCTGACCTGTCAATAATATACAAGCTTTCTGTTTCGGAATCCCACTGTTTACTGATCATCAATTTGTTTTTTGCTTCCGAGTCGTACTGGAATTCTTCTTTCCATTCATATTGCCAATCATCTGTGTATTCCTTCGTACGTGTGACAGTACTGTCGAGCTGCAGGGATGCAGTAGCATTTTTCAGGTTTGGCAGCAGGTTATCCTTGTTGAATTCCATTAATGTGGATGTTCTCATCAACCGGTTTCCCAAATCTGTCAGATGAGTGATTTTTTTCTGCCTTTGTTCCAATTTTTGTTGGAGACCGGTAATTTCTTCTGCCCCGGCTGAGAAAGAAATCAACAAACTAACAATGATGTAGGTAAAATTTTTCATAAGCAAAAAATTTAAATTATTGTATTTATTATCAGCAATTTTGTTATTAATTTTCTATCACGTTTACCTGGATCAGGATACTTGTAAAAGGTACATCTTTTTTTGTTAACATATGCCTCCGTTCATCATTTTTTTTTGAGTTTGTTGGATTTTGTTTTTTCAACCTGGCGATTTTTTTTCGACAAAAGAATGTATTACTTCTCTTCGGGTGTCATCTGAAATGATCCCAGGTTGGTTATTTTGTAGTCTGCCATTTTAAAGTGTTTATTTGATTTTTCGTCCACCCGGGTAACCTTCATGGTTGATTTTTCCCCTGTTTCTTTGTCGAGTGAGGTGGTTTCCATCATGTATCCCCAGGGAATCCCGCGGGAATAGAGATTTGTTTTAAAGAGGGTACTGAAAAAATCCTGTGTATTCATTTTTAAATCCTGTGTAATCCATATTTCCGACTCCGATTCTTCATCATTGTAGGTATACTCTTCACATTTATAGCCGGCAATGGTTTTCGTGCGGCCGGTTTTTTTTACATTCGGACTGGTCAGGAACGTTTCGGGAGTTTCTTCCAGTTCGGGTTCAACATAGGTCTCTCCGATTGATGAAAAGAAAGCACCCATACCATATACAAGACCCGTTTTTTCTCCATTTTCTTCGCTCAGGATGATGGTTGCACCATTTTCTGCATCAATAATAAAAACTCCCTTTCCTGATGTGGATATATCACCCGAAATCATTTCATAAGCCATTGATTTTGAATTGGGATTCAGGTGAGTCAGGAATTGGCCTTCACTTTCTTTCTCTCCTTTTTGATTATACGATTCCACGTACATCTCTATGAGGTGGTTGAAGGAATAGTTGTCGGCAATAGGAACCGGATCACCTGACATGCCCAGGCCTTTAAGAAGACCCTGCATGCGCTGTTCCTGCTGTTTTGACCTGTCGTTTTGTTTTGTTTCAGGATTTGAACTTTTTTCATCCTTTATCTCTATCGTTTCCTCTATTTGGTCGAGTTTTTTATCGATTGACTGATCAATTTTCTGGTCAACCCTGTCTTCTACTTTCTCTTCCACTTTCTCCTGGACTTTTTCCTGGAGCTTTTTTAATAATCTTTGACTATTGGCCGGTTGGGAAATTCCAATAACAAAAAGCGCTAAGAGTAATACTTTTATTGTTGCATTCATCTGATTAAAATGATTTGTTTTCTAAATTATCGAATGGAGCTGACATAATTGTATCAAGATCGTTTGTGTCATAAACCGGTATGCTCGTTTCATTAACTCAAAAAAATAAATCTGAATTTTGGAACTGTACTATACAAAATTCGTTTAAATATTTATAAAAGTCAATACTTATTGAAAATATTTTTTGATTATTTTTAACTATCTTATTATAATGGAGATAGGAATTGCTGTTGAGTTTTGGGTGGATCAGAGGTTTTCAGGTGAATCAAACAAATTCGTGGAATTAAATGTTATACATGCTAAAATCAAAAATTTAACAAAAAAAATCAATGAAGAACAGGACATATTCAATTAAGGACTTAGAAGTTTTAACAGGGATAAAAGCACATACTTTCCGGATTTGGGAGAAACGCTATAACCTTTTGATTCCCCAGCGTACGGATACGAATATTCGTTATTATACGGATGAGGAGTTACGGAAAGCACTCAACATTTCATTTCTTGTTAAGCATGGTTACAAGATTTCTAAGGTTTCGAAGTGGGATGAAGAAAAAATCAATACGATTGTTCTTGAGCTTTCCATGCGAAGGACTTCCGGGTATGGTTATCTCAATAGGCTGATTCTTAGCATGGTTAATTTTGATAATCAAAGTTTCCATAAGTATACAGAAGAGATTATATCAGAAATGGGATTTGAAGAAGCTTTCACTCAGGTGTTTTTTGAATTGTTTGTTCGACTGGGAACTTACTGGCAGATTGGTTCCGTTTTCCCGGCTCAGGAGCATTATGTGACCAATATAATTCGCCAGAAGCTGATTGCAGAAATCGATAAGCTGAAGGTTTCGGAGAAAAAAAGGAAAAACTTCCTGTTTTTTCTTCCTGAGAATGAATTGCATGAGATGAGTCTGTTGTTCTATTCTTACCTGGCGGGGAAGATGGGTTACAATGTGATTTACCTTGGGCAGTTTGTGCCATGGGATGATCTTGTCAAGATGAAGGAGCAGGTTAGGGTAGACCTTTTGTTTACTGCATTTGTCAACTCGATGACCCGGGAGGCACTGGAGCAATATGTTGTAGCTTTAAAAGAGCTTTTCCATACATCCAAAATTTATATTACAGGTATGCAGCTACAGCGTCATGATCCAAAACTACCCCGTTCGGTAAAAGTGGTGAAGGATTACCAGGAGTTCCAGTCATTATTGGGTTAACCATACTGGTATTGCAGGGTTGTTTTCCAAAAAATTAATTTGTTTTCCGGTATTTGCTCATGGCCAATCCCAGAAACAGGAGTCCGAGGGTCAGAAGGGAGAAAAACTCTTCCAACAGATCAGTAAATCCGGAACCTTTCAGGATGATATTCCGCATAATTTTCATAAAATAAAATATAGGATTCAGTCGGTTGGCTTGTTGAGCCCACTGGGGCATACTTTCCACAGGTGTAAATATGCCTCCCATAAGAATGAATATCATCATGAAGAAAAAACTGATAAACATGACTTGTTGCTGGGTATCAGAAATGGTTGAAATAAAAAGTCCTAATCCCAGTACACTGATCAGATAAATACCTGCCAATCCGAATAGCAGGAACGGGGAGCCAACCATGGGCAGATGAAAAACAATTCGTGCAATCACCAGACCGAAGGCCAGATCGAACAGTGCTATTAGCCAGAAAGGTACCAGCTTTCCAACAATAAAATGATATTTTTTCAGAGGAGTTACATTCAGCTGTTCGATAGTGCCCATCTCTTTTTCCCGCACCAGGTTCATTCCCGACATGAACATGCCGATTATTGTAACCAGGATGGCAAGGATGCCAGGTGCCATATACCATTTATAGTCAAGCTTGTTGTTGTACCAATAATTCTCTGTCAGATCAATCCTGTAATCAGGTTTCACTATGGTTGGGCCTGCAAGGTCAATTATCAGTTGCCGGTGAACAGCATGAAGGATACGGGAGGAGTAGGCATAAACCAGCTGAGCTGAATTTCCGTCGATGGCATTTACGATCAGCTGGAGATCAGTTGAATTTTCGCGTACCAGGTTTTTTTCAAAATCAGCCGGAATCATTAAAACCATATCAGCCTTCCCGGTCAGAAGAATCTCATCGGCAGTTGCCTTGTCTGAAAGAGTTTGATTGACCTGATAAAAAGGTATTCCCTGAAATGTAGTAATCAGTTGTTGTGAGGCTGTGGAATGATCCTGATCGATCACAGTCATGTCAATTTTTTTCAGATCGAAATTAGCTGCAAAAACAAGTACAAGCATCTGTACCAAAGGTACTCCGAATATCATGGGTAACATAGACCGGTTCCGGAAAATTTGCCGGAACTCTTTTTGCAGAAGATAGAGGATGGTACGCATATTCGTTGTTGGTTTTTTATTGCACCGGATATCAGATTTTTACTCCAGCCTTGTTTTGAATTTTTTCACACTTAAAACAATAAAAATCAATGTCATTGCCATCAGAATAATCGTTTCTTTCCAGATAAAAAAGAAACCGCTTCCTTTCAGCATGATGCTTCGAACGATCTCAATAAAATACCTGGCAGGCATGATATAGCTTGCCCATTGCAAAATTTTCGGCATGTTTTCAATGGGAAAGATGAATCCTGAAAGCAGAATCGTGGGCAGCATGAGTACAATCATGGATATAAACATGGCAACCATTTGACTTTTGGCCAGGGTAGAGATGAATATTCCCAGGCACAATGCCATAAGAATGAAAAGTATGGTTTCCAGCATAAGCAGGATAAAGCTGCCGACAATTGGAACACCCAATACCCAGTGGCCAATAAGCACAATGATAAATGCATTGACTATGGAAAGAATGAGGTACGGGAATACTTTCCCCGAAATAATCTGGATTGGCCGGAGTGGAGAAACAAGCAGGATTTCCATGGTTCCCAGTTCTTTTTCACGGGTAATAGAGATGGAGGTCATCATTGCCGATATGAGCATGAGTATGAGCGCCATGGTTCCGGGAACAAACATATAGGCACTTTTCATCTCCTCATTAAAAAACATTCGTACCCGGGGATTTGTATTCAGGGGTATTTCTTTTGCCAACTGCCTGAGGTAATCGTTGATAATCCCATTGGAGTAGGAAGCAACCAGGCGAGCCATGTTGGGATCGGTAGCATCGGTGATGAGTTGAATTTCAGCAACCCCTTCCCGGTGGAGTTTCTCTCCGAATCCGTTCTCAAAAACCAGGACTGCTTTTGTTTTTCCTTTTTTAAATAAGTTTTCTGTTCCGTTGATATGATCCGGAAATTCATCTAAAATGAAATATCCGGAAGAGAGCAGTTTATGGGTGATCTGGTTTGTTGTTTCATCCTTTGAAGGATCACGGATAGCTATGTGTACATCCTTGATTTCGCTTTTTATGACTGTTCCAAAAATCAGTAACTGAGCAACAGGAATGCCAAACAGGATCAGCAGTGTTCGCGGATCGCGGAAAATATGAAAAAATTCTTTTTTTATGAATGATTTGAGCCGTTTCATTTTGAGCGTTTTATGCATGCTTCTGCCTGCTTAGATAACTGATATTTGATTGCATAGTCTGGTTATCTTGCGATATGAATAAATACTTCATCCATATTCTGTGCATGGTATTTTTCTTTTAGTTCAACTGGTGATCCGAGTTCTTCAATTTTCCCGGCATCCATGATGGATACCCGGTCGCAGTATTCCGCTTCATCCATGTAGTGAGTGGTAACAAATACCGTGATTCCGTTATGTGAAGCTTCAAAGATTAGGTCCCAGAATTTGCGTCTTGTTACAGGATCTACACCTCCTGTAGGCTCGTCGAGAAATACAATGGCAGGGTCATGAAGGATTGCCACTGAAAAGGCGAGTTTTTGTTTCCACCCCAATGGCAGTGCTGAGATGAGCTTGTTTTGTGCATTTTCCAGCTCAAGCTTTTTGAGCAGGGTGTTCATTTTTTCTTTTCTTGTTTTGGATGAAATTCCATAGATACCTGCGTAGAGTTGAATATTCTCACGAACAGTCAGGTCTTCATATAATGAGAATTTTTGGCTCATATAACCCATTTTTCTTTTCACTTTTTCTGTTTCCCTGACGATATCAAATCCTGCCACATTTACTTCACCTGAGGTAGGGGCAGACAAGCCACAAAGTATACGCATGGTTGTTGTTTTACCTGCCCCGTTAGCTCCCAGGAACCCAAAGATCTCTCCCTGGAAAACATCAAAATTGAGGTGATCATTAGCCACAAACGATCCAAACTTTTTAACGAGGTTTTTTACTCTGATTATTTTTTTCATGTGATCATGCGTTTGATAAAAACATCTTCTATGGTTGGTTTTGTTTCCTCTATCACAATATTTTCGTGGTTTTTGGTGGTGAGGTAATCTATCAGTTCAATTTTTTTTACCTGGTCATATATCCCCATGAAATGTACGAACTGTCCAAAGGCAAACACAGATTCAGATTTTTGGAAAGCGCGGAGGTCTTGAATTAACAGGAACATATTTTTGCTTCTTATCCTGAATATTTTTCGGGAGAAATTTTTTGTCAAATTTGCCGGAGAATCAATTTCGAGGATTTTCCCATTTTGGATCAGTGCCACACGGTTACATTGATTGGCTTCATCCATATATGGTGTGGAAACCAGGATAGTGATTCCTTTCTGCTGTAGTTTTTTCAGCATATCCCAGAATTCTATACGGGAAACCGCGTCCACTCCGGTAGTAGGTTCGTCGAGTACCAGTATTTTAGGCCGGTGAATGAGGGCACAGGAGAGTGCAAGTTTTTGTTTCATGCCACCGGAAAGCTTTCCTGCCCGTCGATTTTTATAAGGCTCAATTTGATAGTATATATCTCGTATAAGATCATAATTTTCTTTCACGGTGGTTCCGAAAACCGTTGCAAAGAAGGTGAGGTTTTCCTCGACAGTTAAGTCCTGGTACAGAGAAAATCTGCCAGGCATGTATCCAACCATTTGCCTTATTCTTTTTATATTTTCCCCCACGTTTGCTCCATCGATTATTGCTTCGCCGGAGTCGGGGAGGAGCAGGGTCATCAGAATACGCATCAAGGTTGTCTTGCCGGCACCATCCGGTCCAATTAGTCCGAATAACTCCCCCGGCTTTATGTGGAGTGAGACAGCATGAAGAGCCAGCGTATCGTGATATGACTTGGTTATGTTTGTAACTACAATCATCAGATTAATCATTCATCCTGTTTAAAAACTCTTCCCAGCGAACCTCTCCAGGCATTCCCATTTTCAAAGTTCCGTCATTCTTTACAGCAACTTTAACGGCATATACCAGTTTTACACGCTCTTCTTTTGTTTGAATAATTTTGGGTGTAAACTCGGCTTCTTCTGCTATCCAGGTGATCTTTCCGGTGAAGGACTGGTTATCTGTTTTATTTTTATCAGTTATCACAGAAACGTCCTGGCCCAGCTTGATAGCCGGCAGTTGTGATCCGCTAACATATACTTTCAGAGTAAGGATTCCAAGGTCTGCTGTTTTAAAGAGAGGCTTTCCTGTTGTGACCAGTTCTCCTTCCTTTGCGTAGGTTTCCAGGATTGTCCCTGCTGCAGGTGTATATACTCTGCAGCGATTTAGCTGGTCAACAATTGCTGCCAGCTGGGTTTCCTCTACGTCCAACTCTCGTTCAATGGAAGTGAATTGAGTTTTTGTGCTTTCAATTTGTTTGTCAATCACATTGATTTGTCCGGTGATATCGTCCAGCTGTTTTTGAGTAGAAGCACCATCGGTCAGCATTTGTAAAGCCCGTTTTTCGTTGATGCGTAAGGTTTTCTTTTGCTCCTCAAAAATAGCAATTTGAGCGCGAACCGATTGTTTTTTTGCCTGGATAGCTGCACGCCGGGCTTCCATTTGCCTGGTTTTTAAATACAACGGAATAGTGTCAATCACTGCTGCTAAAAATTCTTTTTCTACTTGTTGACCATTTTCAACATGAAGCTGGATAATTTTCCCGGTTGCTTCAGCGGAAATAATTCTTGTTTCTGCTTCAAAATTCCCGAAAGCTTCCGATTGATCCTGATTGTTTCCACATCCGGAAAGCAATACAGATAAAATGAAAGGTATTATTTTATGATTCATCTCATTAAAATGATTTGTTTTCAATGGTATCAGATGGAACTCGTATATTTTATTATTTTTTTTTGTGTCATGAATCGTCATGCTCATTCCGAATGAATTCATTCGTCATTTTTACACTATCCTGTACTTTAGTCGGTTTTCCCCTGGATCAGGTTGTATTTTACTTTTGCTTCACTCAGTTGGATTTTATGAAGTTCATGGTTTAGCCTGGCAACAGTTTCTGCCTGCAGGTCGCGGATATAATCGGCTGTAGTAATGGTTTCATGGTAAAGTTTAGAAGCAGATTTGGCAGCAATCTCTGATCGTAGTGCAACCATTTCCAGGTCTGTTTTCAGCATACTTTCTAATTTGAGAATTTGCTCCCGCTGATGAGTCAGGAGAATTTGTATTTGCTGAATGAATGTTTCTTCCTGTTTTTTGATCATCTCCTGCTGTAACTGTACTACATTTTTTTGCCGCGATGTTTTGCGCCAGTCGAAGATATTCCACGACAAACCCAATCCAACCAGATAGTAGCTGGTGAATTCATCCTGAAGCAGATTTAGTCCGGGCCTTCCATATCCTGCCTGCCCAAACCCAAACAGTTTTGGATTGCGTGTTTTGTTGAGCCAGTCAAGTTGATTGTCCAGATGAGATACCTGGCTTGAAAATAGCTGAATCTCAGGTCTGTTTAGGAAGGCTGGGATTGAAATGTTCAATTCCTGAAAGGTGAAAATGGCATCCTGGGCAATGGTTAAACCTGTTAAGATAGAAAGTACTTGTACAGAAGCTGTTTCTATTTTATCCAACTGAATTTTATTTTGAGTAAGATTCAGCATTTCAGCTCTTAACTCCAGTAAAGCAGATGGTTCCAATATGCCGCTTTTGATCGCTGATTCAGCTGCTTTTGTTTTTTCGGTGATTACTTTTTGTTGAGCCTGAAGCACCTCCTGTTGTTTCTGGACGGCAAGAATGGTGAAAAAAGTCTGTGAAACCTGTTCATTCAGTCTGAATAGTTCCACTTCCAGTTGATTCAGGTTACTTTGTAAAATTGCATCTTCCAAACGTGTACTTGCCGAAGTAATCCCCCCGTCCCATATGGTTTGCGTGAATTCGATATAAGCTTTGTACTGATCGTTCGATACTTTCGGGATAGAAATGTTAGGAATCGGGATGTCGAGTCCGGGAACATCCGACTGATAGGTTGCCTGTAGGTTCAGATTAACCTGGGGGAGACGGGTAGTTATCAGATTTTCTTTTTTAAATGCTGTAATTTGCTGCCAGATAACTTCCTGCTGCAGGTTCGGATAATTCTCCCGTGCATGTGCATAGCAATCTTCCAGAAATATTTCCTGTTGAGAAAATGCCAGCTGGACAGGCAAAAGGAATAGGATTAGCAGCTTCTTCATTTTACCAGGATTGAATGGAGAATGAATGTTGCGATGGTTTCTTTTCTTCTTGTCAGAAACTCGTTGTAGGCATCGGGGTCATCCCCGAAAAACATGATTTGTAATAAGGGACCGGCAGCTACCGGAAAGATTATCAGAGAGAGTAAATTGATCAATAGTTCCCGGGGATCCATATTTTTAATTTGACCAGATCCCATCTCTGCTTTTAACATGGTGAGCAGTTCACCCGGATTTACACCCTGGCTTTTGATGACAGAAGCAAGGAATTCAGGATCACGTTGCAACTCCCTGAGCAGGAAAGCGGGTAAATATGGATTTAGCATCAGTAATTCCATATACCTTGCACTGAAAATTTTGATTTTTTCCTCTATCGGTTTTTGTGCCTGAATAAATGACCTGATGTCAGGAAAGATCTGCTTAAACACGTGACTGAAAATAGCTTCGAATAGTTTCTGTTTGCTACGAAAATAATAGTGCAACAGCGCTTTGTTGATCCCTGCTTCATCCGCTATTTCCTGCATGCGGGCACCATCCATTCCTTTTTTTGTGAATACAGTCCTTGCTGCTTCCAGGATTTTTTCTTCCGTGTTGTCTTTTCTAATCTCTTCCATGTTTTTTGTTTTTAACCAATTGGTTTAATTAATTGGTCAAAGTTAAAGTGTTTTTTTTAAAATCACCAGGTATTTTAACCAATAAATTTAACTATTTGGTTAAATTTTGAATGCAGAAAGATGGTTAGAGATCAATTTTGAAAAGATGTTTGTTCGGTCAGTGTTTATTATGCATAATACTATTCCGACTATAATAAACAGTACTCTTGTGCTGTTTATACATCAATCATGGATATCTGTTTGAGGAATAATAAATTGAATGGATATATCAGGATTGAGCGATCAGTTTGATTTCTCAACTTTTCCTTTAATGCGGAGAACCACGTTACTATTTACTGCATTTGAGTTTACTGTAATGGATTTATTAAAAGCTCCGGCAATTTTGGTATTATATTTTACTTTTATGGTACCTGTTTCGCCGGGTGCGACTGGTTCACGAGTCCATTGAGGAACAGTACATCCACAAGAGGCGCGAACATTGGAAAGGATGAGCGGTGCATCTCCCTTATTGGTAAAAGTGAATTCGCATTGACCGTCACTTCCTAATTCAATGATTCCGTAATCATGTTCCAGTTTGTTAAATATTATTGAATCCTGCTTATTGGTGTTCGTGTTTTGTGCATTTAATACCAGGGTGTTCAGGAACAGAAAGGACAAAACAAATATCCACTTAGAAGTATTATTCAAATTCAATTTAAACATAATCTTGTATTTTATTTTTGCAAAGTTAAAAAATTTTTTTAATGGTTGTCTTTTCTTTTCTCCGAATGAGTTTGGGAGGTTTTTCATGTTATTAAATTGTTGAATGCATTGAATTTTGAAATAATTCTGTAATATTTGTTTATGCGAAAAATAAACCGGAATTTGACTGAAGGGCATACCGGCCGTCATTTGGTTGGTCTCACCTGGCCTATGTTAATGGGATTGATGGGTATGGTTGTATTTCATCTTGCCGATACCTATTTTATTGGCAGGCTAGGTGTTCAGCAGTTAGCTGCCATAGGTTTTTCTTTTCCGGTGATCATGCTGGTGAACAGTTTGGCACATGGGGTAGGGATTGGCACTTCCTCTCTGGTTTCACGAAATATTGTTGGTGTTGACCGCAGGTTTGTCCGTATGATGTCGAGCCGCGCCATTCTTTTGGGACTAATTATCGTTCTGGTTTTTGTAGCTGTTGGGTTGCTTACTATTCGTCCGTTATTCACTGTCCTTGGGGCTGAGGAAGAGCTATTGGGGTATATTTATGATTACATGAGTATTTGGTATTTTGGAGTTGTGTTTGTTGTGGTGCCCATGATTGGCAATAATATTATTCGTGCCACCGGTGATACGTTTACCCCCGGAATGATCATGATGCTGGCAGCTCTTATTAATTTTATACTCGACCCGCTTTTCATATTTGGAATAGGTCCTTTCCCGGCAATGGGAATAAAAGGAGCTGCCCTGGCAACTGTCATTTCACGAAGTACAAACCTGGTGTTGGTTTTAATTATTCTGATTCGCAGGGAACGATTATTGACTATCTATATTGGCCGTTTCAGGGATGTATTAAAGACCTGGGTTGATGTGTTACATATTGCCGGACCTGCAAGTCTGGCGTTGCTCATTACACCTCTTTCCATAGGTTTGATCACACGAATTATTTCCGGATTTGGAAAGGAAGCTGTGGCTGCTTTTGGTGTAGCCTCGCGTATTGAAACATTTGCCTTGATGGTGATCTCTGCACTGGGGTCGGTGCTCATCATTTTTATGGGACAAAATATCAGTCAGTTGAAGTTTTCCCGAATCCGGCAGGCAGTGAGGTATTCCGGGATATTTTCATTGGGTTGGGGAGCCGTGATCAGTATCGTATTTTTCTTCTTTGCCGAACCGGTTTCTGCCTTATTCTCTGAAAATGAACTGGTGAAGGATACCACCTCTCTCTACTTGAAAATTATTGGGATGAGTTATGGGTTTCAGGGATTGGTAATGATCAGTATTTCAAGTTTTAATGGATTAAACAAACCTTTGCCTGCTGCGTTTTTTTCCGTAGTGCGAATGATGGGGCTTTATGTACCTTTTGCCTGGATCGGGAGTTCTATTTGGGGATTGCAGGGAGTATTCTGGGCATGCTTTTCTGCCAATCTGATTTCCGGGATTATTACCTACCTGTTTTTGATTCGAACAGTGAGAAGACTGAAAAGCTTTCACTCGCATTTGCCTGAAAACACATATCCTGATGGAATGTATACAGCATGAATCTAGCGTTATTAGGAATTTTACAAATGCCAGGTATGATGTTTTGGGTTATGGAATACCATTCCCTGGAATATCTCCGACTGTAAGTAGAGCTTTTAACAGCAGATAACAATAAATGATGCAGTTTAGCAGAGGCATAATTACAGATAGATGTACCAGCCGCTAAAAACGGTGTCTATTTATTTGTTCAGGTATTGACATTTCCTTATTTTTGATTCCGTTATCCCAAATTTTGGGAATGCGCGTTCATGACCCGGTCAAATTGGAGTAAGCGGATCAAGCTATGGTTAATAACCGGTAGGTAAAAGAAGAAACTATTGAATTGCAGGCATGGTAGCGATATTCGATTCCGTGACCTGTACATCCGGGAAATAGAAGGAGCCAAAACCGGTATAACAGAGGAAGAGTAGCAGGATGGATTCATTCCGCTGTTTAATGGAATCAATTTGGATGACTGGTTTGGCGATGTTAAAGGCCATAAAGGTGCCCCCGATAACTGACTTCAACCGGATATGGCGTATAAAAAGGAACTTATCGTGTTCTTTGGGCACGATTCTCCGATGAAGTTTAGAAATATCAGAGTAAAGGATCTTTAAACTAAAAATTATGTACAATAGAGTCATTGCCATGTTAGCTGTCATACTGCTGGCTGCTTCTCCCGGCCTGGGACAAAATCTTGATACCATCCCCCTGTCACCTGTAACCCCAACAGGAGGAATGCCGTTGATGGAGGCCTTGCAAAACCGACAATCGCAACGGTCATACAGCCAAAAAGACCTTGCGGAAAAGCATCTTTCAAATCTTCTTTGGGCAGCTTACGGAGTAAACCGGTCAAATGGATACAGAACGGTTCCTTCAGCCAAATCGTACCATGAGTTTGATATTTATATTCTTAAACAGGATGGATGGTATTGCTATGTGCCGGACGGACATGCTCTGGTAAAAAAGGGGGATGAAGATTTACGTAAGTATGCCGGATCGCAGGAATTTGTGCATACTGCACCGGTCAACCTCATGTATGTGGCTGATTTTGACAGGATGAAAAATGAGGATGAGCAGAATATGATTTTTTATTCCGCGTGCGATGTTGGATTTATTTCACAGAATGTTTACCTGTATTGTGCTTCAGAAGGTCTTGCTACCGTGGTGCGGGGACAACGTGATACCGACGAACTCAGGACATCGCTCAGGTTACGCCCTGCTCAACATGTAATATTAGCTCAAACAATTGGTTATCCTGGTGAATAATTTTATATATATCAGGATTTTGAGAAATGTCAGTCAGGCTGTCCCCGGTGGTTAGTGAATGGAACCAGGTCATATCATTTGAACAGACTATGAAAGAGCATCCGGGCTTTTTACGTATGTATTCTGTGGTATCAGGTGGAATCCCCGTATTTATCATCATGCTCATTTCATGAATGCATTATTATTTAGAAATATAAAATATTATTTGGTTGGTAATATTCCTGTATCTTTGCCACTTTTGCATTTTGAATCATTAGAGCAATGGACAGATATATTGAACTGTTAAAAAAATTAATATCCATCCCTTCCTTTAGCAAAGAAGAAGAGAGGGCAGCAGAGGTTATCCGGAAATTTTTTATTGATGAGGAGATACCTTATCAGGTAAAAAAGAATAATACCTGGGCGTATAATAAGCATTTTGAGAAGGACAAGCCGACGCTTCTTTTGAATTCTCATATTGATACGGTACGACCGGCATCGGGTTATACATTTGATCCATTTTCTCCTGTGGATGTTGGCGATAAACTATATGGTTTAGGAAGCAACGATGCCGGAGGTCCTCTGGTTGCTCTGCTGGCTGTTTTTGTCCGGTTATTCAACCGGGAGAATTTACCCTATAATTTGGTATATGCGGCAACTGCAGAAGAAGAGATCTCGGGGAGACACGGGCTGGAGATTGTTTTGCCGGAAATTGTTCCTGTTGCTTTTGCTATTGTTGGTGAACCTACCCGTATGGAACTGGCCATAGCAGAAAAAGGATTGCTTGTACTCGATTGCTATGCACATGGCAAATCGGGGCATGCTGCCCGTTGTGAGGGTGAAAACGCGCTTTATAAAGCCATGGATGATATAGGGAAACTCAGGGATTTTAGGTTTGACAAGAAGTCGGATCTTTTGGGTGAGGTGAAAATTACTGTAACTCAAATTGAAGCCGGAACCCAGCATAATGTGATTCCAGATATTTGCCATTTCGTTGTCGATGTCCGTACAAATGAGCACTATTCCAATAAAGATGCTGCAAAAATGATCTCCAAAATTATCGGGTCAGAAATCAAACCCCGTTCGTTCAGACTGAATTCAACGGGTATTAGTACCGATCATCCCATCGTGAAAAAGGCAAAAGAGATGGGAGTTAAAATTTACGGATCCCCAACCACCTCTGACCAGGCGATTCTTTCTTTTCCTTCTGTAAAAATTGGTCCTGGTGATTCAGCCCGCTCTCATTCTGCCGACGAATATATATATAAGAGTGAAATCTTGGCAGGTGTTCAGAGATATATCGACTTGCTGGAAGATCTGAAGATATAGGTTATCATTTTTTTACAATGGTACCTGTTCAAAGTGATACCCATTGATCAAAGAACCCAGAATTATCTGATCATTCAACTGGCTTGTTATCCCGATCGGTTGAGGGGAAATTAAGAAGGCTGTCTTATCAAAAAAGACAGCCTCTTAATTATAATCTTTAAAAATTAAAAATTTGAAATAGCTAAAATTACCTTCTGATTACTTTATAACGGCCAATCAGTTTTTCAGTATCACTTACCAATATGAGGTACATGCCAGCCGGTTGGTCATCCAGAGAAACGGCTTCTACTGTTCCGGATACGTTCATGTCGCGAATGGCAGCACCCATGGAGTTGAATACCTGTATCCTTCCGCCCGGGGTCAGACCGCTTACCTGGATTCTTCCATCGGTTGGATTCGGATAGAGATTAATCCCTGATTTGGATATTTCTCCTGTGCTGTCCAGGATAAGGTCAAGGGTATACTCTGTATGGAATTTTCCGTCGACTGATGTAACGATCAGCACATCGCCGTCGTCCAGGTCGCCTGCGGATTTCTCATTACCATCTTTATCCAGCACGGTTAATGTTGCCCCGAATGACGGGATCAGGTTGTTCAGGAAGTCGTTCAGCAAGGTTTGTGCTGTAGCTCCGCTGATCACATTGTTTACCTGATCAACAGCATACATGTATGAATTCACATAA
>JAQVON010000032.1 GCA_028702595.1 Mariniphaga sp.
GTATACGGCTTGAAAATAACACCCCGTTCACCGGCTTCGATGATAAAAAACATACGGCCTCCAAATAATAACAGCACCACAACAATCGTGATGATGGCTATGATGTAAGAAGTTTTAAAATTCATGTTCATGACAATAAAATTAATAGATTGTTTTATAAAAAAATTTCTTCATCCTCATTCTTTTTTGTTGAAAAGATGAAAGAACCCGTGTGCTTTTCGTCGTTTATCGTCGCGGCCTCTGCCGTCAATGACATAAAAGTACACTCCGGGACTGGCATACCGGTTTCCTATTCTGCCATCCCACACGGTTTCGGTATAGGTTTGGTCGAATCCCCGCACATTCCCACTTTCCCAGAAATGAATGCGCTTGCCCCACCGGTTAAAAATGGATATTTTGATGCTTTGCATGGACCAGAATTTAACGATGAACTGGTCATTTATTCCATCACCGTTGGGTGTGATCACATTGGGAACGTCCACAAAGGAGGTGTCCACAACAATGAACTCATCCATATAAGCTGTATCGACACAGGTGATGGTTTGGTTGTTAAAGGAGGATGTTTTTTTGGAAACCAGCTTCACCTTGTACATTCCCGATTTTTCATAAATATAAATCGGGATATCATTATATGCCACCACCATGATGCTGTCGATCGGGCCCTGACTGGTTTCCGATTCTCTTTTCAAATCGTCGAAATTGCGGTAGAAAAACCATTCATAAAGCCCCGGGTCCCCATTCTCCGATTCATTATTGAAGGTAACGGTTAACGGAGCCTCACCATCCATCTGGTCGGGAGTAAATTTGGCCCTGGTAACGATGGAGTTGTACTCAACAGAGGTGAATATTTCGCATCCAAACTGGTCAAAAACTCTCAGGTTATACCAGGTATTGCGTGTGGGCGGGTCGAAAATACGGGTTACCGGAACGCCGGCAATTTTTGTCTGCTCCTCCTGCCACTCCACCTCCAGGTTCCGGTGAAGCTCAACAGCTGTATTGCCGGCAGGGTCGTAATAGATAAACGGTGAAGACTCAGGGTATGCCGCCAGCGTTAAAAAATCACAGGTTGACTCTGTGATTTCGGCCGAGACTGTGATCCAGGCATTAAATATCCAGGCACGGGACATCCAGGTAGTATCGCCGGTTGAAACAGTTACCCGGTAACCCCCATCGGGAAGCGATGCAATCGTTGATGTTCCGGTTATCGACATATCGGTAAAATAATCATCAAACTCACCGGTATCCGGATTGTATTTTTCCCAGATAAACTCCGCTGTCCCCTCCCCTGTGGTTTCTGCCTGTAACGACCCCGTATTGGTTACATCAGGGGTTGTACAAAAAATAAATATAGGATCAGCTTCAGGAAATACCGGGTAGGTTGTGTTGGTGGTAGCCGCTGATCCTGGTGCAGATAGCTGAGCTCCCGAAAGGAAAGAGTTCAGTAAAAAAACAATAAAAACAATTAAGGTTATTCTGTTGTTGTTCCCCATAAAATCCACTATTCTTTTGCGCTACAATATTAACGTATAATTTTTATTTAATTGTTTGGATCAGCTAAAGTTTTTAAATTGTTGAAAAATGGACAAGAAAAAAAGGGGATTCCCTGAAACATCCCTTATTTTTGTCACACACAAAAATACAAAAAATTACCTATGGGGGATCAATACCTGCATGAATTAAGCCAGGCACAGCATGAAGCCGTTGTTTCAACCGAAGGTCCTGCCCTGATCGTTGCCGGTGCGGGTTCAGGAAAAACAAGGGTGCTAACCTATCGTATTGCGCATTTGCTGCAGCAGGGCGTGCGGCCGTCGACTGTGCTGTCACTCACCTTCACCAACAAGGCGGCACGGGAAATGAAAGAACGGATTGCCCGCGTGGCAGGGGCAGAAACAGCACGGTATATCTGGATGGGTACTTTTCATTCCATCTTTTCACGAATCCTGAGAACAGAACATCAATCGATCGGGTTTCCTTCCAATTTCACCATCTTCGATGCTGCCGACAGTAAAAGCCTGATCAAAACGATCATCAAAAATTTCCAGCTCAACGATAAAGTATACAAGCCGGGAAGTGTGGCGGGAAGAATTTCCCTGGCTAAGAATAATCTGATCACACCTGCCGGGTATGCACAAAATGCCGACATCAAACAAACCGATAAAACCATCGGGATGCCTGCTATTTCGGAAATCTACAAAGAATATGTAAAGCGGTGCCGCCTATCGGGAGCCATGGATTTTGATGACTTGCTGCTCCAGACCTATCTGCTTTTCCGGGATCACCCCGATGTGCTGGGGAAATACCAACAACAGTTCCGGTATGTTCTGGTAGATGAATACCAGGACACTAACTATGCACAATACCGGACCATTAAACTGCTCATGCCCCCGGGCAATGAATTACGAAATATCTGCGTAGTAGGGGATGATGCCCAAAGCATTTATTCCTTCAGGGGAGCACGCATCGAGAATATTCTGAACTTTCAATCAGATTACCCCAATCACAAAATTTTTAAGCTGGAACAAAACTATCGCTCTACACAAAATATTGTGAATGCGGCCAACAGCATCATTGCCAAAAATAACCGGCAGATTCCCAAAACTGTCTTTACCAACAATGATGCGGGTCGGTTAATAGGAGTACTTTCAGCCCTGACCGACAATGAGGAGGGTTTTTTAGTGGCCCGGGAGATCGCAGAGACACAGCTGCGCGGGCACTACAAAAACCAGGATTATTCCATTCTCTACCGTACCAATGCCCAATCGAGAATTTTTGAGGAAGCACTGCGCAGAAGGAATATTCCCTATAAGATATATGGCGGGATCAGCTTCTATCAGCGTAAGGAGATCAAAGACCTGCTGGCTTACTTCCGGCTGATCATCAACTCCTGGGACAACGAGGCACTGAAGCGCATCATCAACTATCCGGCCCGCGGGATCGGACAAACAACCCTGGCAAAACTGGAGATAGCAGCAGCAAAGGCGGAAACACCCATCTGGGAGATGCTCATCCATCTGCCTGACAGCAGAGTAGACCTGACCAAGGGAACCGTCACGAAAATCAAAAAGTTTGTTGCTGAGATCCAAAACCTGCAGGAAGTAACCCAGGCAAACGACGCCTGGATGGCTGCCGGCATCATCGCGGAGCAAACCGGTATGCTCAAAAACCTCCATAGCGACCCTTCACCCGAAGGAATAAGCAGGAAAGAAAATATCCAGGAACTGCTGAACGGAATCAGCGAGTTTAGTGAAAATGCAAAGGAAGAAGGACGACCCGGAAACCTGGAGAACTACATGGCAGAGGTGGCTCTGATTACCGACCAGGACTCGGAAAAAGAGGAAGACCGCGATAAGGTAACCCTCATGACCATTCACTCAGCCAAAGGACTGGAGTTTAAAAATGTGTTCATCGTTGGACTGGAAGAAAACCTTTTCCCCTCCTCACAGGCCAACGACAGAAATACACCCGAGGCCATAGAAGAAGAACGCCGGTTGTTCTATGTAGCCCTTACCCGGGCGAAAGAAAATGCCTGGTTCAGCTATGCCCGCCAACGATACCGCTGGGGTAACCTTGAAGTATGCTCCCCCAGCCGGTTCCTCCTCGAAATGGACGAGAAATACCTGAGTGGGTTGCCAATGAACGGAAAAGCTTCCCCACCAGTGCAAAACACAATACCAGGCCGGCAAAAACAGAATTACAATCCCCGGACAATCCCCGGAACAGGATATATGCAAACTACAAAAGAACAAAAACCATGGCTCCGGGAATTGCTGAAACGAAAATCAGAACAACAAATACCTGATCAGTGGGAATATGATAACCCGGAAAAAATCAGCCAGGGAATGATGGTGGAACACCAACGGTTTGGCTCAGGCAAAGTGATCCATATCGAAGGCCCTCCCCTGAACCGCAAAGCTACCGTCTTTTTTCAAAACGCCGGCCAAAAACAACTGCTGCTGAGATTTGCAAAACTGAAAATTGTTGGCTGAACAGACAACAATAAAAGAAAAATTGCGTATTGCAAAGAAATCATTAGTTTTGCAAAAAATTGTTTTAATCCCCATTTTATCTATCAATTAAAGAGTTGTAAACAATATTCAAATCATGGATTACAATACCAACAGGAAAAAACTTCCTATGCCGGAATACGGCAGAAACATTCAGAATATGGTAAACCACCTGTTTACCATTGAAGACAGAGAGCAGAGAAACCGCTCGGCAAGAGCCGTGATCGACGTCATGGGAAACCTCTTTCCTTACCTGCGCGATGTGTCCGAATACAAGCATAAATTATGGGACCACCTGGCTATCATGGCCGACTTCAAGCTCGACATCGACTATCCCTATGAACCCCCATCAGAAGATATACTCCGGGAAAAGCCTCGCCGGGTACCCTATAACCAAAACACTATAAAACTCAGGCATTACGGACTGATCACCGAAAAATTGCTGCAGGAAGCGATCACCATGGAAGGGGACAAACAACGCATCCTGATTGAACAGGTGGCGAACCAGATGAAAAAGTTGTATCTTACCTGGAATAAAGATTCGGTGGAAGATGAAAAAATCTTCCTCGACCTGGAAGAATTGTCAGGGAACAAATTGAAAGTGCCAAGAGACATTCGTCTGTCGGATGTAAAAACCCCGGCACCCTCTCAAATGAAAAAGAAAAAAAAGAAAAAATAACCTAAATAATCCGGAATGGCTACATTTCTTGTTGAAGGAGGCACTCCGTTGAAGGGAACCCTGGAACCACAGGGAGCAAAAAATGAAGCGTTGCAGGTAATTTGTGCCACGCTGTTGACGTGCGAAAATATTGTCATCGACAATATCCCCGAGATCAGCGATGTGCTGAAGCTCATGGAGATCCTGAAAGGATTAGGAGTGGAAGTAGAGCGTTTCAGCAGGGGGAGCTACCGGTTTAATGCCCGCACGGTCGATGTGGGGTACCTGAAAACAGCAACTTATGCCAAACAGGCTGCCAGTCTGCGTGGTTCTGTCATGATCATCGGCCCCCTGCTTACCCGGTTCGGCCTGGGTTTTATTCCCCAGCCCGGCGGCGACAAAATTGGGCGCCGGCGAATTGATACCCACCTGACAGGTTTACAAAAACTGGGTGTCTCTTTTCTGTTCGATGCCCAAAACCAGTGGTATTCAGCTACGGCCAAAAGACTGCAGGGAGAATATATGATGCTGGATGAAGCCTCGGTTACGGGAACTGCCAACATCGTGATGGCTGCCGTTTTGGCCGAAGGAATTACAACCATCTATAATGCCGCCTGTGAACCCTACGTGCAGCAGCTCTGCAAAATGCTGGTCTCCATGGGTGCAAAAATTTCCGGAATAGGATCTAACCTGCTCACCATTGAAGGGGTAAACGGATTATCGGGCTGTACACACCGCATCCTGCCCGACATGATCGAAGTGGGTAGTTTCATCGGACTGGCAGCGCTGACAGCCTCCGAAATCACCATCAAAAATGTGGGACTTGAACACCTCGGTATCATTCCCGCATCGTTCCGTCGACTGGGAATAAAGGTGGAACAACATGCCGATGACCTGATCATAAAAGACACCTGGCATTATGAAATAGAAAATTATATTGACGGTTCAATCATGACCATCGCCGATGCGCCCTGGCCGGGACTCACACCCGACCTGCTCAGCGTTTTCCTGGTGGTGGCAACCCAGGCAAAAGGAAGCGTACTCATCCACCAGAAAATGTTCGAAAGCCGCCTGTTCTTTGTGGATAAACTGATCGATATGGGTGCACAAATCATTTTGTGTGACCCCCACCGGGCTACAGTCATCGGACTAAACCGCGAACATTGCCTGCGCGGCACCAAAATGACTTCTCCCGATATACGTGCCGGAATCGCCCTGCTCATAGCCGCACTGTCGGCAGAAGGGAAAAGTAAAATCGATAACATCGACCAGATCGACCGCGGATACGAAAATATCGAAACCCGGCTGAACCAGATCGGAGCAAAAATTACCCGTATCTAACACCCGGTTAACCCGGCAAAACAGATGACCTATTCACCAAACCTGCCCAAATAACACCAATGAACCTTCATCCGGGAAAAATGTTATGCTTTTGAAAACTATTGGATTTTTAAACAAAAAAAATGGAACAGAAACATGATGAAACAAACAAATTCTTCTTATACTCAAAAAAATTGGATTCAGGTCATCCTGCTGATGGCAGGATTTATATTTACTGCCAGTATTACCTGTGGCCAGCAGAAAATCGGGATCAACATCGGAGATAAAGCTCCTGAGCTGATGGGCAAATCGCCATCCGGTGAAACCCTGAAGCTTTCTGACACAAACGGACAACTTGTCCTGATTGATTTCTGGGCATCCTGGTGTGGCCCATGCCGGCAGGAGAACCCAACGGTGGTGAGTGCATGGAAAAAATACAAAGACCAGGAGTTCAGCAACGGTAAAGGATTCACCGTGTTCAGCGTATCGCTCGACCGGACAGAAGCAGCCTGGAAAAAGGGAATCGCCGGTGATCAACTCGATTGGCCATACCATATCAGTGATCTGAAGGGCTGGTATTCAAAACATGCCGCTATTTACGGGGTAAGGAGTATTCCCGATAACTTCCTGATCGACAAAGATGGGGTAATCATCGCCCGGAAACTAAAAGGACCCGCACTGGCAGCAGCCCTGGAAAAATGGACCAGGTAAGTGCCATTTTGTCCCTCTTGCCTGCCTGGCAGATTTTTTGTTAAGGCTTGTTGCAATTGTAATGGAAATGTTATGTCTAAAAATAAGATGAAGAATAAAAAGGGAAAAGAGATGCATGAGCCAGCCGACATGAAAACCTCCAACGGCAATAAAATAATGAATGAAGCGCAGGAAAAGGAATCTGCCGCAGCTGACATGGAGCAACCTGAACAAGAATGTGATGAGGCAGCTCAACTGGAGAAGAAAACAGCCGAGCTGGAGGAACAGCTGAAAAACATGACCGACAAACACCTGCGACTGCAGGCTGAGTTTGACAATTTCAGGAAACGTACGCTAAAAGAAAAGGCCGAGCTGATTAAGTTTGGCGGAGAATCCGTACTGACCGGCATTCTGCCTGTTATTGATGATTTTGAACGGGCCATTCAATCCCTGCAGGCAGTGCCGGAGAACGATCCCGGGAAGCAGGGAACAATACTCATTTACAACAAGTTCAAAGACTTCCTGAAACAAAATAGTGTACAGGAAATCGATGCCTTGAACCAGGATTTTGATGTGGACCACCATGAGGCAGTCACGAAAATACCTGCAAATGAGGAGAAGCTGAAGGGGAAAGTAGTGGATATCATTCAAAAGGGTTATATGCTGAACGACAAGGTGATTCGCTTTGCCAAAGTGGTTGTAGGGGAATAAAATGAGGATTTAACATGGCAAAAAGAGATTATTACGAAGTATTGGAAGTAAGCAAGAACGCTTCTGCTGAGGAGATAAAAAAAGCATACCGGAAAAAAGCGATTCAATACCATCCCGACAAGAATCCGGGAAACAAGGAGGCTGAAGAGAAGTTCAAAGAGGCTGCAGAGGCCTATGAGGTACTGAGTGATCCCAACAAAAAGCAGCGATACGATCAGTATGGACATGCCGGGATGAGCGGATCAGCTGGTGGTGGTGGATTCGGCGGATTTTCCGATATTGAGGATATCTTTTCTGCCTTTGGTGACATTTTTGGCGGGCACTTCGGGGGGTTCGGAGGTTTTGGCAGCAGCCAGTCCTATGGAGGCTCAGGCCGCCGGGTTGCACGGGGTTCCGACTTACGTGTGAAGGTGAAGCTTACCCTGGAAGAGGTCGCTAACGGAGTGGAGAAAAAGTTGAAACTTAAAAAATATACCCAGTGCCAACATTGTAACGGAACCGGTGCACAGAATGCATCAGCCTATACGACCTGTTCAACCTGCCGGGGCTCGGGAAGAGTTACCCGGATCGCCAATACCCTCCTGGGACAGATGCAAACCTCATCGGCCTGCCCAACCTGCCAGGGTGAAGGTAAAATCATTACAGAAAAATGCCACCACTGCGCCGGTGAAGGTGTGATACGGGGAGAGGAAGTGATTAAAATAAAAATCCCTGCCGGCGTGGGAGAAGGGATGCAAATGACCGTGTCAGGAAAAGGAAACGCTGCCCGAAGGGGAGGAATAAATGGCGACCTGCTCGTGGTTATTACCGAAGAAGAACACCCTGAACTGGTGCGCGACGGGAATAACCTGATATATAACCTCTTTCTGTCATTCCCGGAAATCACCCTCGGCACTACGGCAGAGATCCCTACTGTTGATAACAAAGTGAAGGTGAAAATTGAACCGGGAACACAACCTGAAAAAATATTGCGCCTCAGGGGAAAAGGACTCCCCGACGTGAATGGATACGGCAAAGGCGACCTGCTGGTGCGGATTCATGTTTGGATCCCCAGAAAAATAAACCCGGAAGAACGGAAAATGCTCGAGAAACTGCTGGATTCTCCCGCATTCCTGCAAGGACCCTCATCGGCCGATAAATCCTTTTTCGAAAAAGTAAAAGATATATTCTGATCACCCCGCAACCGCGAAGCAACTACTCGAACCGAAACGGCTGCGGAGGTGTTGGTTGAAAGCTGTAAAAACTCTTCTTCAACTGCTCTTCAAGAATTAACCCGGTGAAGCTCATGTCCGGGGGAGGATACGGGTAAAAACCTAACCGCACATGCAGAGTCCGGAACACCAGATTTTCGTTGTGTACCCGCATACCCAGCCCCAACCCGCTGTAATAATCCTGCGTAAACAGGAAGGAGCTGTTGGACCCGATGACACCCACATCGGTGAAGCCATAAACAGCCAGGTTGAATTTGTACAACTGCTTCTTTAAAAAAAGCACATATTCCAGGTTTACACTCAGCCGCTGTTTCCCTACAGCCTCCCGGCTTGAAAATCCACGGATATGATCATCCCTGTTCAGGTTGAGCTGTTCAATGTCGAAGCGATGTAACCCCAACAGGTAGTTAGCCCGAAGAAATAATCGAAATTGCTTTTTCCCGGCGGAAATCTGTCGCGAAATAAAATTCAGGTTACCCAGCACATGTCCCTGCTCATAATTTCTTTTCCTGTAATACCCGCCAATACCTCCGGCAAAATACAGGTACCCCTGACGGTTCACAAGCAGATTGCCATTGGAGAGAAAAAGATGAGCATAATGCCTGTTTCCAAACTCATCGTTGTCCAAACCATAAACCAGCTCGTTTTTAAAACCTTCGGGAATATCCTCGGTAATGCCATAACTGTAAACCAGCTGGTCCTGAATGTAACGCCGCTGGGAATAGGTTATTCCGGCCAAATAGAATGTACTGTTTGAGAAATACTGATTTTCAGCAAACAACGACAAAGGCCGCTGATTAAAAGTATAGCTGTTTACTCCGGCCGAAAGTACGATCTGTGCATTCCGGGATTGATTGGGTTTAACCTGAAAGCTGTGCCCTCCCCACAAACTGAAGTAGGAAAAATCCAACGGAGTGATGGTTTGAACAGGATCGTTCGCCAACACACGATCCGACCGGAACATACGCAATGCGGAAATGCCATAACCCCACCGGATCATGGGAGTGATAAAGGGTTTATCAAGCACCATACTGAATCCTTCCCTCCGGTAGGTATTCATATAACCGGCAGAAATGTCGATGAACTTTCCTCTGATGTTGCTGATCTTATAAAATGTTTCCAGTCCCATGTAGGGTTGCCGGTTCAAATGCCCAACAAAACGAAAGGAAATTTCGTGGCCAATACCAAAAATATTCTGGTTATAAATCTCCAGAGCAGCGGCACTGCTTCCCTGAACATCGCCCGATGCCCCGAGTGAAAAACGATCTTTGGTTAATACATGCACTTTCACCAATCCTGCGTATAATGAATCCTGCTCCAAAATGAACCTGACATCCTGGATATACGGCAGGGAGCGGATCAACCGTTCATTTTCATAGAGGATATCAGGATCAAGATATTCACCCACATGAAAAAGTAACATTTTATTGATCGTGTTTAGATTCGATTTGGAATGAATGGCATTGGCCATTTTCTCGACCCACGACTTGGCGGTGCGTGTTGTGTCATCAAAGCTGGGACCAAAAACTTCAAGCGGGTTGATGGTGATCCCGGAAATTATTTTCCCGGCCATCTTGCCGTAATATTCAAGCGATACTTTTTTCCGGTCGACATATGGCCTCGGGGGCGACACCAGAAAATCGTACATCAGACGGGTGATCCTTTTTTGGCGGGCTTTGTATTGCAGACTGTCGTAAAATGAATCGTATTCCTCTGCCCCATCGTACTCCATCAAAAGCGTGTCAGGTTGAAGCGGCTGTCCATTGGCGGAAGAGGTGAAAAACACGATCAGACAGATACAAAACAGGAGGAATAAAATCCTATTCCCTTTCTGCACACCACAGCAAAGAGGCATGAAATCCATCCTATATTTACCAGAAAAACAATACATGAAATCCAATTATTTCTAAACAACCAGGCAGTCAGAGCAAGATAAACCCCCTGCGGCCTCCGGGAAAACCTCACTTTCATCAAAATTTCCTCTCCGGACTTCCCCAAAATTCATGCTGAAAAATAATGATTTTCTCATGCTAACCGTATAAAGGGGTAGTTAATTTTAGTTAATGAGTATTGCAGGAATGACCATACATGAGATAAAAACTATGGAGGATAAACGTACACTTATGAACGGCCTTATTGTACCGGTAAATTTTATACTTTTGCCTTATGGGGCGATGGTATAAAATATATAAACGGAATATATACGGGGTGATGGGCACGCTGGTATTTCACATTCTGTTGTTCACCGCCTTTATTTTGGCTGATATCGAAAGGAAAGGCACCTTAAAGGAGGAAGCGCTGTTGATCGAGTTTCCTGACCTGCCGCCAGAACCGGAAAACCAGGAGGAACAGCAGGAACAGGAGACCGCTCCCAATGAAGCATCGAGTCCCCGGACCGGGATGCAAAGCAACAGAACCAATATAGCCTCAAACCGGCTGGCCAAAAGTGATCCATTCTTCGATGAAGATTACCTTCACGAGCTGGAGGCAGCCAAACAATTGGTTGCTGATGTGAACCAGCAGCTTTCGAAAGAAACCGTTAACCTCGACGACATAAAAATGCCCGTGCAAACCACCGAAGGAATGAATCCCGACTCCATTGAAAACGTGATCTATACCGGCGAAAGTAATATCGTTTATTACCTGGAAAACCGGTATCACACGCGGTTACCCATTCCCGTTTACCTGGCTCAGGGCGGAGGAACTGTCGTTGTAGATATTGCTGTGAACCGGCAAGGTCAGGTTGTGCAGGCTGAAGCCAGAAACAACCCGGCTGTCCGGGATCAACAAATTCTGATCTATGCCACCGCCGCTGCAAAAAAAACCTGGTTCAATGTCGATCCGGAGGCACCCAACCCACAACGTGGTACCATTCATTACACTTTTGTAGCACAATAATACCTGAATCAACTTATTTACTGCCTTTAACATGATTTAACAATTTGTTATTGACTATATCCAAAACAAGGATTATATTTGTGGTACGTTTATTTTCATAAGTTTAGGTTTAGTTAGGTTAGTTAGTTTAATGAGAAAAGGATGGGTTGTTGAACCCATCCTTCTTCATTTTATATAACCCTGAAAAATCCCTCCTTTACCCCGCCTCCGGAAAGTCACATTTCTGTTATTTTTTCATATATTTGGAATCGAGAACAAGAATCTACACCAAAGAAGGAAACTTTTATCTCTTTTTATTGTTAATTTTTATGGCGTTCCCGATAAATAAAGACAACAACAAAAAATACAGATATGTTCGATAAAGATCTGATAAAGAAAGTATATGATGAATTACCGCTGAGGGTAAAAGCGGCAAAGAGCAAATTAAACCGGCCCATGACCTATGCCGAAAAGATTCTTTACGCTCACCTGTTTGACAGGCGTTTGACAAGTTCGTTCGAGCGGGGAAAAGATTATGTTGACTTTGCCCCCGACCGGGTAGCCATGCAGGATGCAACAGCCCAGATGGCGCTGTTGCAGTTTATGAATTCAGGGCAAGAGACCACGGCGGTTCCTTCAACGGTTCATTGTGATCATCTGATTCAGGCACATGTTGATGGCAAGACTGACTTGAGTGTGGCGTTTCGCGCTAACCAGGAGGTTTTTGATTTTCTGGAATCGGTATCCAACAAATACGGCATTGGTTTTTGGAAACCGGGTGCCGGCATTATTCACCAGGTTGTTTTGGAGAACTATGCTTTCCCGGGGGGTATGATGATCGGTACCGATTCGCATACGCCCAATGCCGGTGGACTAGGCATGATTGCCATTGGTGTTGGCGGTGCCGATGCGGTGGACGTCATGGCGGGCATGGCCTGGGAGTTAAAGATGCCTAAGCTTATCGGCGTCAGGCTCACCGGGAAACTGAATGGCTGGACCTCACCCAAAGATATCATCCTGAAAGTTGCCGGCATACTGACCGTTAAAGGAGGTACCGGAGCGATTATCGAGTACTTTGGCGAAGGAGCAGAATCGTTGTCAGCCACCGGCAAGGGAACCATCTGCAATATGGGCGCCGAAGTGGGGGCCACCACCAGCCTGTTTGCGTACGACAACAGTATGGAACGATACCTGAAGGCAACAGGCAGAAATGATGTGGCCCAAATGGCCAATGCCATCAGAGAAACGCTGTCTGCCGACCCGGAAGTGTTCGAAAATCCGGAGAGATATTTCGACCAGCTCATCGAAATCAACCTGTCGGAACTGGAACCGCATATCAACGGGCCATTCACACCCGACCTGGCTACACCGGTTTCAACAATGAAAGAAGTAGCCCGCAAAAATAACTGGCCGCTGAATGTGTCGGTCGGACTGATAGGAAGCTGTACAAACTCCTCATATGAAGATATCTCAAGGGCAGCATCCGTTGCCCGGCAAGCCCTGGAGAAAGGATTGAAAGCCCAGGCTGAGTTTACCGTTACTCCGGGATCAGAACAGGTGCGCTATACCATTGAACGCGACGGCTTTATTGAAATATTTGAGCAAATCGGCGGTAAGGTTTTTGCCAATGCCTGTGGTCCGTGTATCGGACAATGGGCCAGACCCGGAGCTGAAAAAAATGAAAAGAACACCATCATTCACTCCTTCAACCGGAACTTCTCCAAAAGAAATGATGGCAACCCGAATACCCACGCCTTTGTTACTTCACCCGAAATGGTGACTGCACTGGCTATTTCGGGGAAACTCGATTTTAATCCGCTGACCGACACGCTAACCAATGATAAAGGAGAAAAAATAAAACTGGATGCTCCGAATGGTTTCGAACTGCCCGTGAGGGGGTTCGACGTGAAAGATCCGGGATATCAGGCTCCTGCCAAAAATGGTGCCGCAGTTACGGTGACCGTCGATCCCCACTCCTCCCGGTTGCAGCTGCTGGAACCGTTTGCCCAGTGGAACGGGGAAAACATCACTGGCGCCAGACTGCTGATCAAAGCTTTGGGGAAATGTACTACCGACCACATCTCCATGGCCGGACCCTGGCTTCGCTTTCGCGGACACCTCGACAATATCTCCAATAACCTGCTGATCGGTGCCGTAAACGCCTTTAACCAGGAAACCAACCGGGTGAAAAATCAACTCGACGGAACCTACAACGAAGTGCCTAAAGTACAACGGGCATACAAAGCAAACGGTATACCTTCCATTATTGTGGGCGACCATAACTACGGCGAAGGTTCATCACGGGAACATGCTGCTATGGAACCCCGACACCTCGGCGTGTTCGCGGTAATCGTGAAATCATTCGCACGAATTCACGAAACCAACCTGAAAAAACAGGGCATGCTGGCTCTCACCTTTGATCGCGAAAACGACTATGACCTGATCAGAGAAGACGACACTTTCAACTTTGCCGACCTCCATGCATTTGAACCGGGAAAACAACTCACCCTCCAAGTGGTACATTCCGACGGGTCAAGCCATGTCCTGAAATTAAACCATACTTATAATACCCAACAAATTGAATGGTTTAAAGCCGGTTCAGCTTTGAACCTTATCCGTAAACAACATTAAAAAATTACACATGCAAAAAATAAAAGTACAAAAACCCCTGGTTGAACTCGATGGAGATGAAATGACCCGGGTGATCTGGAGCTTTATAAAAGAAAAGCTGATCCTCCCCTACCTGGATATCGAATTGAAGTATTTCGATCTGAGTATAGAACACAGGGATGCCACCAACGATCAAGTCACCATTGACTCAGCTCATGCTATCAAAAAATACGGGGTAGGTGTGAAATGTGCCACCATCACTCCCGATGAAGCACGGGTGAGTGAGTTCAACCTGAAAAAAATGTGGAAATCGCCCAATGGCACCATCCGTAATATTTTGGGGGGAACTGTGTTTCGTGAACCGATACTGATCCGGAATATCCCGCGACTGGTTCCCGGCTGGAAAAAACCAATATGTATTGGCCGTCATGCATTTGGCGACCAGTACCGGGCAACCGACTTCCTGACCAAAGGCAGGGGAAAACTGACGATTACTTTCACACCCGATGATGGCAGTGAACCGGTTTCCCGTGATGTTTACCAGTTTGAGGGCGACGGTGTTGCACTGGCTATGTACAATACCGATGAATCGATACGTGGCTTTGCCCGCTCCTGCATGAACCAGGCTATCCAAAAAAAATGGCCGCTCTATCTATCGACAAAAAATACCATCCTGAAAAAATATGACGGACGGTTCAAAGATATCTTCCAGGAAGTTTTTGAAAACGAATTCCGGGAGCAGTTTACCGGGCTCGGCATTACCTATGAACACCGGTTAATTGACGACATGGTGGCAGCAGCCCTGAAATGGGAAGGAGGCTTCGTGTGGGCTTGTAAAAACTACGATGGCGACGTGCAAAGCGATACGGTGGCCCAGGGATTCGGATCACTCGGACTGATGACCTCTACACTGATCACACCCGACGGGAAAACCATGGAAGCTGAAGCCGCACACGGAACAGTCACCCGCCACTTCAGGCAACACCAGCAGGGAAAACCCACGTCAACCAATCCCATCGCTTCCATCTTTGCCTGGACCCGCGGACTCGAATTCAGGGGAAAACTTGACGGGAACAACGAACTGATCCAGTTTGCCAATACCCTTGAACAGGTGTGCATAGAAACCGTTGAATCCGGGAAAATGACGAAAGACCTGGCACTGATCATCTACGGGAAAGAGCTGAAAGAGGAAAACTACCTCACTACAGAAGCATTCCTGGAAGCACTGGATGAAAACCTGCAAAACAGTTGGCGCGTATAACCCGGCATGAAAACATTGAGAATCACAGAAGATAAAATCCCCGTTCCCGACAAACCGGTTATTCTCTTCATGGAAGGGGATGGTACTGGCCGGGAAATTACCGTACCTTCACCGATGAAGACATAAAAAACAGGCATAAGAATAGAAATCATTAAAAAAAAAAATCATGGAATATATAAAGTATCGTTTTTTTCAGAAGGCCAGCAAGTGCTCCAAGGAATTTCAGCGGATAAAAAAAGAATATGGAGACCAGGTCATTGCCCAGGTAACTCTGGAGCAGGTGTTCTCAGGCATGAAAGGAATTCCCCTGCTGGTAACCGACACCTCAAACCTCGACCCCAATGAGGGCATTCGTTTTAAGGGTCATTCTATTGCCGAGCTCCGGGAAAAACTACCCAAGATATCGCCCGAGGGGGAGCCACTTCCTGAAGGTCTGTTTTATCTGATGCTCATCGGCGATATCCCGACCCTGGAAGATGTTTCCAATCTGTCGAAAGACTTTGCCACGCGGGCGCATGTGCCGCAGCATGTATTCGACGTGATTGATGCCATGCCGAAAAACTCCAGGCCGATGACCCAGTTCAGCGCTGCTATACTGGCTATGGCTACGGAGTCTATTTTCCAGAAGGCCTACCGGGCGGGAGTGAATAAGAAGTATTTCTGGGATTCCTTCTATGAGGATGTGATGAACCTGATTGCACGGTTACCCCACCTGGCTGCTTATATCTATCGCCGCAATTTTTACAATGAAAAGCATATTGAGCCCAATCCGCGGCTCGACTGGGCAGGCAACCTGGCTCACATGATGGGTTTCGATTCTGAAGATATCCGCCGGTTATTCCGGCTTTACATGGTGATCCATGCCGACCATGAAGGGGGAAATGTTTCTGCTCACACAGCACACCTGGTTGGCTCCGCACTCAGCAACCCCTATTACGCCTATGCTGCAGCCATGACCGGTCTGGCAGGCCCCTTACACGGGTTTGCCAACCAGGATGTAGTACATTGGTTATTCCAGATGATTGAAGACCTCGACACCGATAAACCTACCGATGAACAGGTAGCCGCTTATATCAAACAAACCCTGGAGGAAGGACGCGTCATCCCGGGATACGGACATGCCGTGCTTCGCAAAACCGATCCGCGGTTTACCGCACAGCAGGAGTTCGCCGGGAAATATATCAAGGATGATCCGATAATCGACCTGGTAAACCAACTCTACCGCGTGGTCCCGCCTATCCTTTCAACCATTGGAAAAATTAAAAACCCCTGGCCGAATGTGGATGCTTTCAGCGGTTCGTTGCTGTACCACTACGGGATCAAGGAATATACCTTCTATACAGTGCTGTTCGGCGTATCCCGGGCACTGGGTGTGCTGGCATCGCTGATCAACGACCGCGTTTACGGAATGCCTATCGAACGTCCTACATCCCACCCGCTGGAATGGTTCCGCGACCAGGTGGAAAAAAGTAAATAAGTAAACTTAAATCAAATGAAACAAATACAACACTGGCTGGTACTGTTTATTTTTCTGAATACAGGTTCATTCTTCACTTACGGAAACCCATCGGATGTCCGGAGCTATCCTGCTGTGGAGGAACTGTCCCAGAGCAGGCTTTTTTCCCTGGAGGTAAATGAACAACAGATCTGGGTGGAAAAATATGTATCCAACCTCGATTTCGACAAGCTGCCCGACTGGTTTAATGAACCGGATGTAAGAAAACCCCAGGAGTTACATATAGCCAATTTTGAAGGAACAGGCTCGCTGCGTATTTCCCTGCTGACAGCAGGGATTCCTTCGAATGTAAAGATCAAACCGGCAAGCAAAAAGATCACGCCGGTCATTGACGGCCATAAGATCTCCTTCATGTGGGAGGGGCCGGGTCAGCTGGTGGTGGAAATGGACGACCTGCCTCCCCTCTTTCTCTTTGCAAATCCGGCAGAAACTGAAACAGTGCAGGAATCAACCCCCGGTGTCAAATACTTCGGTCCCGGAGTGCACCACCCCGGTTACATCGAGATGAAAGATAACGAAACAGTTTATATCGCTGAAGGAGCCGTGGTGTACGGGGGAATTCGCGCCAACGGTGTTTCCAACATCCGGGTATTGGGAAGAGGCATCCTGGATGGAAACTACGAATTCAGGCAAATGGTGTATATCGAGGAGAGTAAAAATATTCTGTTCGAGGGAGTGACCATTCGTAACGGGAAAAGCTGGACCAACACCCTGGTCAATTGCCGGGATGTGGAGTACCGGTTTGTTAAAGTATTTGGCTTTGGCCCCAGCTCCGACGGGATAAATCCTGCCGGATCACAACGGGTGAGAATCACCAACTGCCTGTTGCGATGTACCGACGACTGTATTGCCATTAAGGCTCCCAACTACAACCACCCGGTAAAAGATATTTTTGTGGCAGATAACATCATGATCGGTTATGCTTATGCCGACGGGGTGACTATTGGGTTTGAAACCAATGCCGAAACCATATCCAACGTGGTGGTGCAAAACTGCGATATCCTGATGGCCCGCGGGGGAAGCATGGTTGAAGGACATAGCGGGTTCAGCATCATTTGTGACGGACCGGCGGTGATCCAACAAATTCTCTTCGAAAATATCCGCGTGGAACGAGCCGACATAAAACTTTTTGAGCTGAACGTTACCCCCGGAAAATATTATGGAGATGATCCTCCCGGTCATATCCGGGATATCACCCTAAAGAATGTGGATTGGGCTCACGAAGGTCCAATCGTGATCCATGGATTCGGAGAAAATAACCGGGTTCAGGATGTCCTACTCAAGCGTTGCACAGTAGCCGGGAAACCTCTCAAAAAACAAAAAGATAAAATATTAGATATCAACGAATTCACTCATAACATAAAAATCAAATAGCAAATTTGACGAGAAGGCTGGATGGTCTTTTCCTTCATGTGCTTTGTAATTTTGATTTGTGCTCTTTGTGGTAAAAAAATAATCAGATGAAACCAATTGCTTTACTTCTGGGGTTGCTGACAGTCAGTTTTTTTTCTTTTAGCCAGTCCAGACCGTTTGTTACTCTTCCCACGCAGTTAAACGATGACAAATTTGCCGACTGGATTGTGCCGGCTGGTGAGGAGGGGGTATTCTTTTTCCGGAAAGAGCTGGCTCTTGCCACTTTGCCGGAGCAGTTCATCGTTCACACTTCGGCCGATGCCCGGTACCGGTTGTATATCAACGGGCAGCTGGCAGTGTGGGGGCCGGCAGTGGGTGATTTGGAAAACTGGAACTACGAAACAACCGATATTGCACCATTCCTGAGAAAGGGTAAAAATGTGCTGGCAGCACAGGTTTGGAATATGGGCAGGCTGAATGGTCATCGTCAGCAATCGCATCGAACAGCGTTCATCCTTCAGGGAGATACCTCTGCTGAACACTTCGCTAATACGGGAAGCAGCTGGAAGGTACAAAAAGATGAAGGATATTTTCCGTTGGCGATGGGTGCTCCCTATATGAGCAACTATATTGCCGGGGCAACTGACAGTCTGGTAGCCGCCCGGCATCCCTGGGGCTGGAATCAGCCGGAATACAACGACTCCGACTGGCCAAATGCCCGGTCTGCCGGAAAAGGAAACCATACCGGTCTGGATACCTGGAAAGGTACTCAATGGAAACTAAAACCCAGGGAAATACCCCCGATGGAACAAAAAACAGAACGCATCCCCGACCTGCTGGAGGTAAAAGGGATGTCAGCAGCTGCCGGACCAATGGACAAGCTGCAGCTGACAGTGCCGGCCAACCGGCGGGTGGAATTGCTACTCGACAACAGAGTTCTGACCATGGGCTTCCCCCGGCTGTTGATCTCCGGCGGAAAAAATGCAAAAATAAAAATTCAATACCAGGAAGCCCTTTTCAACCAGGACGGAACCAAGGGTAATCGCAATGAGTGGCTGGGCAAAACCATGAAAGGTTACTACGATGTGTTTGTTGCCGACGGCGAAGAAAGGATGTTTGAGCCTTTGTGGGTAAGGGTGTATCGCTATGTGAAAATCACCCTGGAGACACAGGATGAACCCCTGCAGATTCAGGATTTCCACACGATCTTTACCGCTTTCCCCCTGGAACAGAAAGGTGCATTTCAGGTAGATCAGGACATGCTGAACCAGATATGGGATGCTTCCTGGAGAACACTGCGACTATGTGCACTGGAAACTTACATGGATTGTCCTTATTATGAACAGGTACAGTATATTGGCGACACCCGGATACAGGCACTCATTTCCATGTATGTTGCCGGGGAAGACCGGCTGGTTAAGAATGCTATCCTCCAGTTCTATCAATCCATGCAATCGATGGGGCTGACAAAAAGTGCTCATCCGACGGATGGCATTCAGATCATTCCGCCATTTTCACTCTATTTTATTGGCATGGTACACGACTTTTACATGTTACGTGATGATCCGGAGTTTATCAGGCAGTTCCTGCCGGGCATCAAATTCATCCTGGAATGGTTCAATGGTCGTGTTGCAGAAAACGGAATACTGGGGCCCCTGCCCTACTGGAATCATATCGACAACGGAACAGGCTTCGTGAACGGGTCACCCCCGGGGATCAGTGAAGGAGGATCGGCACATCTGACCCTGCTGTTTGCCTATGCTTTGGATAAAGCTGCAGAATTGCTGAACGCGTTTGATGATTCCTGCGATGCCGAAAGGTTTACACAAATCGCTGCATCCCTGAAGCAAAAAACAATGGAGCTGTGCTACTGCGATGAAAAACAACTGATCGCTGAAACACCAGCTCAACAAGTATTCTCACAGCATACCAACATATTTGCCCTGCTCACCGACACCTTCCATCCGGATCAGCAACAGGAATTTGCCCGGAGGATGTTAACAGATAAATCGTTGATCCAAACCACCCTCTACTTTAAGTTTTACCTTTTCCAGGGGCTGAAAAAGGCAGGGTTGGGCGGAATGATTCCCGGGATGATGGAAGAGTGGAAAACATTCCTGGATCATGGGCTGACGACCTTCCCCGAACATGGGATAAACAGCCGGTCCGACTGCCATGCCTGGTCGGCACACCCCATGTATTCCCTGCTGAATGTCACCTGTGGAATCAGCCCCGCTTCCCCCGGATTTATAACGGTGGAAGTCAGACCTGCCCCGGGAAACCTCACCGCATTTAACGGGAAAGTATCCCACCCGGCAGGAGATATTTCGGTGATGTATAATAAAAATGAAAGTCAGGAAAACTATGTGATCCGGCTGCCGCAGGGACTCACCGGAAATTTTGTGTTTCAGGAAAAAATATACCCACTGAAAGCCGGAGAAAATACCTTTCAGTTTTGATCTGCTACGCGCTCTGGTAAATAGAGGCAAAACACGGGAACGACCGGAGAAAACACAACCGAAAGAAGCCATTATTCAGCTAAAAAAAAATCAGAGTATCCGCAAGTTTTTTCACTCTCCCGTGTCTTATGGGTATAAACTTTAAAAATAGATATCATGAAACGAATCTTTTATTCGATGATGATCCTTGGAGGATTAATTCTCCTGGGAACACTTGCTGCTGAAGCAGAACAAACAGAACCTGTGAAGAAACAAAGCACCTCCACCGTGCGGCCGGGTTTTACAGATGCCAATGGTGACGGCATATGCGACTTCTACGACGGGAAACGTCCGGGCAAAGGGTTAGGACCGGGAAACGGACAGGGACTGGGACGTGCCACCGGGAAAGGCCTGGGTAAAGGGCTTGGACTGAGAGATGGCAGTGGAAACGGCCAAAGACGCCTGGATGGAAGCGGCGGCGGAAGAAATCAGGGCAACGGCCGGGGATTACAAGACGGATCCGGGGGAAATTGCCCGCCCCAAAGAAAATAAACCGTAGGTGCAGAAAAGACCGGAAAGAGAAACTTTCCGGTTTTTTTATGGGCTATCCGGACTATTCTGTACCTTTGAGTAATCCATTCGAGGATATAAATAATAATCAAACAAAAAAATTTCTTAATTTAGGAGCAAATATTTCCACCAGGATAGAACGAAATAGATACTTATAATAACAAAAGCTGAATGATATGAACATAAATCCGGAATGGAAAATTAATCCCACTCTAATCCATGAGATTGAAACGTTGCTTCAGCAAAAAAACGACGAGCGGGCGCAAGTAAAACTCCAAAGCCTGCTGGAAGAATTAGACTTTCTGCAGAATAGATTACAGCAAACAGCGCACATGCTTGAAGAACGCAGCAAAGAGCTGTTTAATTTGTATCAGATCAGTGAATGGATTATCCGGGATGACATTTCAGAAAACAATTTTTTTCAAAAGCTTATCCAGATCATTCCAGATGTCTGGCAGTATCCAGAAATTACCTGTGCACGTATTATTATAAACGAAAGAGAGTTCAAAAGTGAGCATTTCAGGAGAACAGCCTGGATCCAGTCTGACGAAATAATGATTCAAAATCAATCGATTGGAAAAATTGAGGTCTGCTATTTGGAAGAACGGCCGGAAGAATACAAAGGGCCTTTTCTCCAGGAAGAGTTGGCTTTACTTAACGCCATTGCCCGTAAGGCAGGCCTGTTTCTTGAACGGAAAAAAAATGCACGGGAGCTCCACGAAAGTCATGAAAACCTCAAGGTTATCCTGCAATCGCTGGGCGATGCAGTTATAGCCACCGACACCCGTGGAATCATTAAACAGATGAATCCTGTTGCTGAAAACCTGACCGGCTGGAAGCTTTCCGAAGCAAAGGATAAAAAGATCGAGGATGTTTTTCATATTGTGAATACTTTCTCCGGTGAAAAAGTTGTCAACCCTGTGAGCTTAGTGCTTCAATCCGGCCAAATAGCTCACCTGGCCAACCAAACCAAACTCATTTCCAAAACCGGCCAGGAATATCAAATTGCCGATTCAGGCGCTCCCATTACCGACAAAGAGGGAAACGTTACCGGCGTAGTGTTGGTTTTCAGGGATGTTACGAAAGATTTCAAGCTTCAACAAAAATTAAAAGAGAGCGAAAAACGATGGCAATTTGCTCTGGAAGGCTCAGGTGAAGGGGTATGGGACTGGGACATCACTACCGGAAAGGTTTTTTACTCCGATCAATGGAAAAAAATGCTGGGCCATGAACCCCACGAAATCAAAAAATCTTACCAGGAGTGGGAATCCAGAATCCACCCGGAAGATTTAACCCAAACGTTAAACACCTTAAAGCAACAGTTAGCCTCCCCACCCCACATCTATTCCAGTAAACACAGAATGCGCTGTAAAGATGGGGCATACATCTGGGTGCTCGACCGCGGCAAGGTGGTTACCATCAGTGAAAATGGCAAACCTGAACGTATTGTCGGTACCAGTACTGATATCACCAAACAAAAAGAGATGGAAGAGAAGATCAGGGAAAGTGAAAAAAAATACCGGCACATCACTGAAAATTTCTCCGATATTGTATGGAGAACCGATTTGAATTTTAAAACTACATATATCAGCCCTTCAATTAAATGGATCTTTAATGAAACACCGGAAGAACATCTAAAAAAAGAGGTAAAAGATAAATTCCCGCCTGATGCACAAGAACAAATCCAAAGAATTGTAGTTGAAGAATTACAGAAAGAAAAGCAAGGAAATACAGACCTCAACCGCAGCCGGAAAGTTGAGCTACAACATTATAAAAATGACGGTTCACTAATATGGGTTGAAATGAATGTCTCGTATATTCGCGATGAGCAGGGCAATATCACCGGGTTCCAGGGGGTGACACGGGATATCTCCAAAAGAAAAAAGGCAGAAATTGAGTTAAAAAACAAAATGGAGGAGATGGAACGCTTTAACCGGGCCATGGTAGGGCGTGAGAATAAGATGATTGAGCTGAAGAAGGAGATCAATGAACTGCTGGAAAAAGCAGGCCAAGCAAAAAAATACCGGATACCAGACTAAAAATAAACATGGAAATACAAGCACTATGTATAGGGCACACGACTTATTACTTCTGTTGTTCAACCTCACACAGTTACACAGTCAGAACATTATTATCCAATTGTTTACAGAGGAGGTAAGTAAATTATTTAAACCTGCATCCTTCACTTTTAGCTATGAGTTGGACCTGCAGAGCAAGATTCACCACGAGTTAAAAACCCACGATTCCGTTTTTGGATACATCCTGATCGGGGATGCAGAACATTTGTCGGATGAGAACAAAACACTCATTCAGCATGCAGTACAGATGCTGGCAGTCATTTTGGAAAGGCTTGCCAACGAGCAGAACCTGGAGAAAGAAAAGAAATCACTGGAAGGGATTGCGGAAACCAGAAATCGTGACCTGGAACTCACCATAGAAGAGTTAAAGAAAGCCCGTTATGCTTCCCTTAACCTGATAGAAGACCTTACCGAAGAAATTGAAAAGCGCACCCGGTCGGAAAAGAAGCTTATGGAGAGTGAAGAGCGTTTTCGCCTGGTCATGGAAAACAGTCTGGACGCCATTTTAATTACCATTCCCGACGGGACCATTCTGAATGCGAATAAATCAGCCTGCAGGATGTTCCAAATGACGGAGGAAGAACTGTGCAGGGCAGGGCGAAAAGGTATTGTCAACCCGGACGATCCCAACCTGACCAAGCTGTTGAAAGAACGCAAAAAAAAGCGATTCGTTTCCGGAGAACTTACCTTTATCCGGAAAGATGGCACCCTGTTTTACGGGGACATGTCCTCCTCCGTGTTCAGGGACAGCCAGGGAAAACAACGTACCAGTCTGATCATCCGCGACATTACAGAAAGAAAACAGGTAGAGGAAAAATTAAAAAACAGCGACCGCATTTTTGAACATTCAGTTGACATGATGGCTGTTGCCGGGTTTGACGGCTATTTGAAAGTAATAAATCCTGCCTGGGAAAGAGTACTGGGCTGGACAACAAAAGAGATGCTTACTGATCCCTGGATCAGCTTTGTTCATCCTGACGATAAGGATGAAACCCAGTCCATAAAAGAACAAATTGTTGACGGACGGAAAGCTTATCGGTTTGAGAACAGGTATCGCTGTAAAAATGGGGACTATAAATGGCTGTCGTGGAATGCTTTCCCATATCCTGAAGAAAATGTGATGTTCAGCGTGGCTCGCGATGTCACAGAAAACAAACTGGCCGGGGAGGAATTGTACCGTTTGAAAAATAGCCTGGAGATCGAGGTAGAACAAAAAACTCGTGAACTCAGAAAACACATCGCTGAGCTGGAGCGTTTCCAGCAGGCAACGATCGACCGGGAATTCCGGATAAAAGAGCTTCGCGATGAGATCAAAAACCTGAAGAACAAAACATTAAATTCAGCCCAATGAATCAAATAATTCGCTTTTCCGGGAAGGTTTTCATCCTGATTGGCCTCCTGCTGGGCGTCCTGTCACAGCTGACAGCTGCCGACAGTCTGATCACCGTGGGGATCTATCAAAATCCTCCGAAAATATTTCTAAACGAGGAAGGACAACCGGAAGGAATATTTGTGGAAGTACTGGAAGAGATAGCCAGACTCGAAAACTGGCAACTGAAATTCATTGCAGGTACCTGGAACGAGTGTATGCATAACCTGGAAAATGGAAAAATTGATCTGCTGCCCGACATCGCATATAACCATAAGCGCGCTCAACTGTTTTTTTTAAGCACTGTACCGGTAACCGAAAGCTGGTCACAGGTATATACCCGCCCTGATCTGGAACTGACAAACCTGGCCGATCTGAAAGAAAAAAATATTGCTCTGGTGGAAGGATCAGTGCAAAAACCTACTTTCATTCAGCTGATGAACGGTTTCGGATATCCCTTCCGGGAAGTTTATGCCAGTTCATTTCCCGAGGCATTCAACGAGGTGAAAATTGGCGTGGCCGATGCTACCCTGGCTAACCACTTTTTTGGGGAATCACAATACCAACAATACGGACTGGTGAAAACACCCATCATCCTGGATCCGGTTCATTTGCATTTCGCCGTAAAAAAGAAGGAGAAAAAATGGATTATCGAATCTATCGATAAACATCTTACAACCTGGAAACAAACACAAAACTCGTTTTACTATAAAACAATGGTAAAATATTTACAGTCGTCAAGTCATACCGGCGACCCGCATTCACACCGCATCTATTTGGTTATGATCACTTTAATGCTACTCACTGCTCTCCTGATATTTCTCTTTTTCCGGAATCGACTGAACAGGCAAACCAAAAAACTGAGAGAAACCAATAAAAAACTACAATATGAAGAGCAAAAATTCAGAAAATATATTGAACATGCACCCTATGGTGTATTTGTTGCCAATGAAAACGGGAAATATATTGATGTGAATAAAACAGCTTGTGACATAACAGGTTATTCAAAAGAGGATATTATTGGGAAAAAGATTACTGATTTGATAGCAGAAGAAGGGAAAGAGCCGGCAATGGGTCATTTCAACCGGGTGGTAAGTGAAGGGAAATCGTCCATAGCTGTTCCCTATCTTACCAGAAGTGGGGAAAAAAGAATATGGAATGTGACTGCTTCAAAAATAACAGACAGAAGTTACATTGGATTTGTTGAAGACATAACTGATGAAGAACATACACGGAACAGACTGCATCTGATGAACAGAATAATCGATCAGTCGATCAATGAGCTGTACCTGTTTGATACTGCCGGCCTGCATTTCACGGAAGTAAATAAAGCGGCTGTTCAAAACACCGGCTATACAGCCTGGGAATTGAAAAAAATGACCCCCCTGGATTTGAAAAAAAATATCTCTCCCGAGCAGTTCCATGGACTTATTCAACCCTTATTAAAAAAGGAGAAAAAAATCATACGCATTGAAACACAACATTTCAGGAAAGACGGGACTATTTATGAAGCCCAGGTATACCTTCAGTTGCTGGAAAATGAACAGGAACACGAAAAACTATTTTCAGCTGTAGTTGTTGATGTTACTGACTGGAAAAAAAGTGAGGAGGAATTGGAACAGATCAAAGAAAGGCTGGAAAGGGAGGTAGAAGAAAAAACGCTGGAGCTGAATGTGCGGATTGCTGAACTGGAAGATTTTCGCGAAGCTACTATTGAACGGGAACTTCGTATGGAAGAACTGAAACAAGAGATTGAACGGTTGCAACATGAGAAAAAATAGATATTCATACTTTTACCTCAATATCCCGCCGGCATTTGATCGTTGTATCCGTGTCCGACAGGGTTGGCCTTTGTTATTCTTTCTGTTCCTATTCAGTATCCGGTTCACTTTTGCTCAAATCAATCCCACTACCAATTCCCAGCTCCCAAATACAGATACCCTGCTTATGGGGAGCGAATTCAATTACCTGCCATACAGTATCATGGATGACAATGGGGAGGCCACCGGCTTTTCCGTGGATCTGTTTAGAGCTGCTGCTCATGCTGCAGGAATGGAGATTAAACCGGTATTCGGCTTGTGGGCCGATGTCATGAAGAACCTGGCAGATGGGGAGATTGATGCCTTGCCGCTGGTGGGAAGAACACCTGAGCGGGAAAAACTGTTCGATTTCAGCATGGCATATCTTTCCCTGGACGGAGCTGTTTTCGTGCGGAAAGGAGAAAACCGGATAAAATCGGTGAATGACCTCAAAGGGAAAGAGATCATGGTCATGAAAAATGATAATGCCGAAGAGTTTGTGCGGGGTGAAAATATTTCTGATAAAATTTTTACAACCACCACCGTACAGGAAGCTTTTCTTAACCTGGAAAACGGACTTCACGATGCAGTAATGATTCAGCACATCACCGGACTGGAGGTATTAAATGAGCTGGGAATAAAGTCGATCGAAGCACTCGATCTCCATATCCCGGATTTTCGAATTGATTATTGTTTTGCGGTAAAAAAGGGAAATGCCGACCTGCTGGCCAGATTGAATGACGGTCTGGCAATAGTGATCAAAAACGGTACCTACCGTGACATATACTACAAATGGTTTGGCCCCGGTTACTACAGAACCAAAAACCTTATAAACATCACAAAAACAGTACTGTTCATCCTTATACCCATCGTCTTTTTGATGGTGTTGCTTTGGATTTTTCTTTTACGACGGCAGGTCAAGAAGCGCACCCGGGGATTAAATGAAGAAATTGAGAAGCATAAGAACACACTGAGTGCCCTTGAAAAGCAACAGCAGAAACTACGAAAAAGCGAAGAACAAATCCGTCTGTTACTCAACTCCACTGCCGAAGGGATATATGCTATTGATACCATGGGCAATTGCACGATGATCAATCAGTCGGCCCGGACGATCCTGGGCTATCCTTCACAGGAGGAGATTTTGGGGAAAAATATGCACCAGCTGATTCACCATTCCCGTGTTGATGGATCAAATTTTGAAATCGATACGTGTGCTATTTTTAAAGCCTTCAAAAATGGAACCAGGGAACAGCGCGATGATGAGGTATTCTGGAAAGCCGATGGTACTTCCTTTCCTGCTGAGTACTTCTCGTATCCTATACGGGAAAACGGCATGGTTACGGGCTCGGTGGTAACTTTCTGGGACATCACCGAAAGACGAAAGGCAGAGAGTGAGCTCATCCGGTTAAAAAACCAGCTGAAAGCTGAGGTGGATCAGCGTACAGCTGAGTTAGCCGACAAAGTGCAAAAACTGGATAGGAGTCAGCGGGCCATGTTATATATGGTGGAAGATCTGAATCAGATCACGAAAGAATTGAAACAAGAGCGGACCAACCTGGAAAGAGCAAATACCGAGCTGGAAGCATTTACCTATTCGGTTTCACATGACCTGCGTGCCCCCCTGCGGGCCATCAACGGCTATGCAAGGTTTCTGACTGAAGATTATGCCAACCGGCTGGATGACGAGGGAAAACGATTCATTCAGACCATTGGAGAAAATGCCCATAAAATGGACAAGCTAATCATCGATCTTCTTAACCTTTCGCGTTTGTCGCGCAGCAGCATAAACCAAACCTTTACCAACATGAAGCAACTTGCTCTGGCCAGCTGGCAAGAAACCGTTACAAACCAGGAGAAACAAAGTTTTGACTTCATACTCCATGACCTGCCCCCGGCATATTGCGATGCAAGTCTGACCAAACAAGTATGGCAGAACCTGATCGGGAACGCTCTGAAATACAGCTCGAAATCCAACACAAAACAGATCGAAATCGGCGCCATCCACCAGGACAACCAGGTTATCTATTATGTGAAAGATTCCGGAATCGGGTTCAATGAAAAATTCAGTGAAAAAATATTCGGCGTTTTTCAACGGCTACATACAGAAACAGAATTTCCGGGTACCGGTGTAGGTCTTGCCATTGTACAACGAATTGTAACCCGGCAGGGTGGAAAAACCTGGGCCACCGGAAGCCCGGGGAAAGGAGCAACATTTTATTTTACTTTGCTTAAAACAGAAACGTGACAAATAGAAAATTTACCAATTTTACAATATGGATATGTGGAAGAAATCTGTTAAAATTCTCTTTGCTGAAGACCTGCCTACCGATGTGGAGCTGGCTGTGAGGGAGATACAGAAAGGAGGAATAGACTTTAATTATAAGGTCGTTGACACAGAAATTGAATTCAGAAAAGAGCTGGATGAATTTGAACCTGACATCGTGGTTTCTGATTACTCCATGCCCACCTTCGATGGGATGAGCGCGCTGAAAATTACCCGCGCCAAATCGGAATACATTCCTTTTGTGGTGCTTACAGGTTCCATGAACGAAGAAACTGCTGTTGCCTGCATGAAAGCCGGAGCAAACGATTATGTAATCAAGGAACAGATCAAACGGCTTCCCTTTGCCATCAAAGAAGCCATAGAAAAAGGGAAAGCACACAGGGAAAAAGCCGAAATGGAGGAACAGCTGCACCAGAGTTTCCAGGAATACCGGGAACTGATCAACGGCATGAAAGAAACGGTTTGGATCATTGGTGACGACGGGAACCTGCTTGAAGTGAACGATACAGCAGTCAAACTTCTGGAATATTCACGGGAGGAACTCTTTACAATCGGACTACATGGCATTGACCACTACCTAAGGAAGGAGGAAATCAGCAACCTGGTTGAAACAATGCAGGAAGATCAAAGCCAGTTTTTTCAAACCTGGCACACCACCAAATCGGGTAAAAATATTCCGGTAGAAATAAATTCCACACTGGTCAGGTACCACGGGAAGAAAGTAATCATGAGCATTGCCCGTGATATTTCTGAACGGATAAAAAATGAGGAAGCGTTACACGAAAGTGAAGAAAAATTACGAACCCTGGCCGAATCGGTAGGTGCCGTGCTCTGGGAATTTGACTACATCAACGACAACTGGACTTACCTGGCTCCACAGGTGGAAAAAATTCTCGGATATGCACCCGGAGAATGGAGTAATAAGAAGCTATGGTCCGACCACATCCACCCCGACGACCAGAAATGGGTAGCTGAGTATAGTTATCAAAAGGTGCATGAGGGAAAGAATTATGTCATCGAATACCGTTTCAGGAAAAAAGATGGCCACTTCGTTTGGTTACGCGACGATGTGGTTGTGGAAAAAAAAGATGAAAAATCTGTTATTCTAAAAGGCTTTACTACCGACGTAACCGACCTCAAAAAAGCTGAGGAACAGGTGATGCTGCTGAACCGGTCGGTGGAACACAGCCCGGCCAGTATTGTGATCACCGATAAGCACGGAAGAATTGAATATGTCAATCCGGCATTTACAAAAACTACCGGTTATTCCCTGCAGGAGGCTAAAGGACACACACCAGGCCTGCTAAAATCGGGAAAACACTCCGATCAATTCTACAAACACCTATGGAACACTATTTTAACTGGCAACGAATGGCATGGAGAATTGCTCAACCGCAAAAAAAACGGGGAGCTGTATTGGGACGATGTATCCATCTCTCCCATTGTAAACAACAAAAATGAAATCACCCATTTTATTTCGGTGAGAGAAGATTTTACCGAACGAAAAAAAGCAGAGGAAAAAATCCGGTATCAGTCTGAGTTCAGAAAACTGCTGGTCTCTTTTTCTTCCGGATTTATCAATATCCCCCTGAAACAGATCGAAAACGCCATCCATGAGTCATTGCAAAAACTGGGGGAATTTGTTGGTGCCGACCGCTCCTATATATTCAGTTACGATATGGAGACTAATTTATGTAACAACACCTACGAATGGTGCTCCGAAGGAACTGAACCACAGATCAATAATCTGCAACAAATACCTGTTCAGTCCATGCCTGGCTTTGTCTGGAAAATCATAAAGGGCGAAACCGTCCAAATCCCTGACATAGAAAAATTGGATGATGAAAAACGCCTGCATCTTGAAAAACAGGGGATTAAAAGTCTGATCACCATTCCATTGATGAATGGGGAAAAATTCATAGGATTTATGGGGTTGGATAAAGTAAAGGAACGTTCCTCTTTTTCAGAAGAGGTAGAACAACTGCTACAGGTATACGGGCAGATGGTGGTGAATGCGTTCGACAGAACAGCCCGGGAGAAAGAATTGCTCTTCGCTAAAGAGAAAGCAGAAGAAAGCGACCGGTTGAAATCGGCTTTCCTGGCCAACATGAGCCACGAGATCAGAACTCCCATGAACGGGATACTGGGATTTTCCGAACTACTGAAGGAACCCCGGCTAACGGGAAAAGAGAAAAAAAACTACATCCAAATCATTCAAAAAAGTGGCCAACGAATGATGGATACCATCAACGACCTGATTGACATATCGAAGATAGAATCAGGCACCATGGAACTTCATTTGTCGGAGGTAAATATCAACGAACAACTGGACTTTTTCTATAGCTTCTTTAAACCCGAAGCCGACAAAAAAGGGCTGCAATTTTCCTGCAAAAAAGCACTTCCCAACAAGGAGGCAGTTATGGTGTCAGACAGGGAAAAGCTCCAGGGAATTTTGTCAAATCTGATTAAAAATGCCATCAAATACACCCATGAGGGAAGTATTGAATTTGGGTACCGTATGCAGGAAAGAAACATTGAGTTTTACATCCGGGATACCGGGATAGGGATTGCAAAAAATCGCCAGGAAGCTATATTCGACAGGTTTATCCAGGCCGATCTAAGCTTATCGAAGCCCTATGAAGGGGCCGGACTGGGGTTGTCTATCACGAAAGGTTATGTGGAGATGCTGGAGGGAGAGATCAGGCTGGAATCGGAACCGGATAAAGGGACCATTTTCCGGGTTACTCTTCCCTTTTCCTCAAAAAATCAACCCCAAACAAAGTTCCATCATAAACCGGCCGAAGTTTCCCATTCCAACATGATCAAACAACTGAAGGTGCTGGTGGTGGAAGATGATAAAATAGGGCAAAAATATTTATCGGTTCTTCTGGAAGATATCTGCAAGGAGGTATTTTATGCATCTGATGGATGGGAAGCCATTGAGCAATACAAAAGTCGCCCCGGTATCCACCTGGTTTTGATGGATATTAAAATGGCAGGCATTGATGGGTATGAAACAACCCGGCGACTGAAAGAGATAGACCCCCAGGCTGTTATCATTGCCCAAACAGCTCATGCCCTCGCCGAAGATAAGAAAAAAGCATTAGCAGCCGGGTGTGTGGATTACATTGCCAAACCTTTTCGAAAAAAAGAGATACTGGAAATGATCAGGAAGCATTTCAAAGAGTTCAATTTGTGAATCGTTCCAGGTTATGTGTTACCGGATAAGTGCTTTTACCCTACTTATTTTTCTGGCAGGAACATTTTATCTGTCTGCACAGGAGAACTATGAAGTTCGCAAATTAACCTTCACCGGTAATAAGACTCTGACAAAGAGCGTTCTGTTGGAGAACATGGCTATGGAGGAAGTTTCATGGCCGGAAAAGTTGGTATTCAAGCGTGAGCCTTATCTGTATAGCCAGGAATTACTTGCTCCCGACCTGGATCGGGTGAAGCGGATTTACCAAAGCAAGGGATTTTTACATGTTCAGGTTTCTCTGGATCGCCTGAATGTAAACCACAAAAAGCAGACTGTAAAAGTATGGATTGCCATCGTTGAATGAGAACCGGTAACGGCCGGAAATCTCTCCCTTGACGTTCCGGTTGAAACACAACC
>JAQVON010000033.1 GCA_028702595.1 Mariniphaga sp.
AAGAAATGAATCCGGGCCTGGAAACAGAAGCAGACAGTCAGTAGTTCAATACGTGGGGGAAGAAATAAGCCTACACCTTAGGTAAGGGGTAACCTGATCCTGTTGTCTTTTTTTATGATGGATTGGCAGGAAGTCTGTTTTTGTTGTGTTGAAAATAGTTTATAAAATAATTTAATTTTTACCTATGAAACGATTGTTAGTATTGATTTTCTCGGGAATAGTTGGATTTTGTTCCTGTCAGGATGCGGTCAGAGATTCTAGGAAAGTGTCTCATGTCCTGGTAATTGGAATTGATGGGATGGGTGCTCATGGGTTGGAGACTGCCCATACACCCAACATGGATGAATTGGTTAAAAACGGAGCCTGGTCGATGGGTGCGAGATCTATCCTGCCAAGCAAAAGCGGACCGGCATGGAGTTCGATGATAACAGGTGCTACTGTTGAGAAGCATGGCGTGGGGAATAATGGATGGACCGTTGAAAATAAACTGTTGCAGCCCATATTTAAAGGCGAACATGATATGTTTCCCACCCTGTTTGGTGAAACCCGCAGACATACACCCGATGCGGTTATCGGTGCTTTTTATCACTGGAGTACGCTCGTTAATTTTATTGAAAAAGGAGTATGCGACGTGAGTAAACCTGGTGATTCAGAGGATGATGTTACAGAAATGGCTTGTAGATTTTTGGTCGAAAAACAACCGGATTTTACATTTGTTCATCTGGATCATGTTGATCATGCAGGGCATCACGGAGGATATCGTTCGAAAGAATATGCAAAAGCCATTGAAAAAGCCGATAGCCTGGTGGGAGTTTTTATGGATAATCTGAAAAAAGCTGGAATATTTGAGGAAACAGTAGTTTTTATTGTCTCCGATCATGGGGGAATCAATAAAGGACATGGAGATTCCCATCCTGATGAAATAATTGTTCCGTTTATTATTTCGGGGAAAGGAGTAAAAAAAGGATACAAAATCGAACATCCGCTTTTTATATATGATTTAGCACCTACGGTGGCCTGGTTGTTTGGGTTTGAATTGAATGAATGGATCAGCGGAAATCCGGTGGAAGATGCATTCTCCAATTCATTATAGGGCTTCAGAATCTTCCCTGGAAACGATAAATAAAATTCATGCCAGTACCACGGGCCGTGAACTTGTAATAGGATTTTCATTTTGTTTTTAAGCTGAAATACAATAAATTAATTTAATTGGATGGATAATTTGAAAGGGAAATGGATTTATATTGTTTTACTGGTTCCGGTAATTTCATCAATCCTGGCCCTTCTTCATTTTGGTTTTTTTTTTAAATCGGGTTCGGCAGGTACAGGAATATTGATCTTGTTGTTTCTATATTTCAAGAAACGACCCCGGAAACATGATCAGTTGATGATCATGGCCGCTTTCTTATTTTCCATTGTTGGCGACTGGTTTTTGTCGAATAAGCAGGATGATGCAGGCATGTTTGTTGCCGGAATAGTATTTTTCTTTTTTGCGCATCTGGGATACCTTTGGTTTGCGGTAATGAATGGGAAAATCAACCTCTCCATTACTCTTCTTTTTTTTGGTATTTATATTGTATTTTTTGGAAAGATATTATTTCCTTGTCTGGACGATCCGGTATTGATGTGGCCTGTATTGATTTATCTGATTATATCCTGCCTTTCATTAGGTGCAGCGGTTGGTATCAGGGCTAACCCTCTGGCTAAACTCAGTTATGTTTTTGGTATCTTTTTGATTCTTTTTTCCGATACAATTATTGCTTACAAAGAATTTCTGGATTACAGGAACCTGAATTGGCTTATTCTGCCAACATACTATCTGGCACATATTTCTATTGTCTTTTCATTGATTAATAGATATTTGTTTGAAGCAGAAGGAACAACCACGCATTGATCAGGAGATAAAGCAGCAAATTTTAACTTAAGTTTCGCACATTAAATTTAATTTTTCTCCATCCGATTCAAAACTGTACGCTTTTTATTTGATCTCCGAAACCGGATTGCTTAATTGCGACAAGAAATAAAATTTAAAGAACTGGTTATCAATTCCGGTTCACCCACCTGTGGATAAAATCGTTTTTTAATTCCCAATTGTTTTTAATATCTTTACGTGGCAACATATTTTTCGTTTTTGCTCTCAGTCTTATGTTGTTTAAGTATAGGGGTTTAACTCAGAAATTGTGCTGTTTTTCAACATAAAATAGATGATTATCAACCATATTGTCTTAGGTGAAATTTGATTAATATTGTTTATTTGAATGCCCTTGTAATTTTTCAAGGGCATTCAAATATACGATGTTGAGGTAATTACCATTAAAACAAACAATGATATTGAGATGAGCTTATGAATAAGTTATTAATTTTTTGTTGCTTCATCATACTGCAATATGAAGGTAATGCAAAGCATAAGGTATGGGTAGAAGCTGAACAATTTGAAAATTTAGGAGGTTGGGTCATTGACCCACAATTTGCAGATCAGATGGGTTCCTCTTATTTATTGGCACATGGTTTAGGGGAGCCAGTTGAATCTGCTACAACAACGGTTAAATTTCAACAAAAAGGCAGATATCATCTTTGGGTTAGAACTAAAGATTGGTCTCCTTTTCCAAAAGGACCAGGAAAATTTCAAGTTAAAATCAATCAGGAAACTGTTCAGGAAATTTTTGGTGGAAATGGAATTGGTGAATGGCATTGGCAGTATGGTGGTATAATTCATATTGATAACCTTAAGAGCCATATTTCTCTTGTTGATCTGACAGGCTTTGAAGGTCGGATAGATGCAATTTATTTTTCAAAAAAGAAAGAGGAACCACCACATGCAAAACAAGATTTGGATGCTTTTCGAAAAAGTATGATGAATTTACCAATAAAACCTATAAATGAAGGGACATTTGATTTAGTTGTAGTAGGAGGAGGTATTGCTGGTCTTTGTGCTTCAATCCAGGCTGCACGACTCGGTCTAAAGGTAGCACTGATCCAGAATAGACCAGTTCTGGGAGGGAATAATAGCTCTGAAATTCGACTCCCCATGCAAGGAGAAATCGATAAAAATTTATTCCCAAAAATAGGACAGATAGTTCGTGAATTAGATACCGGACAAAAAGGAGAAGCCAGAAACGCAGAAGACTATGGTGATGATTTAAAGCTTTCTAAAGTTAAAGACGAGCAAAATATTTCCCTATTTTTATCTACTCATGTTTTTGATGTTAAAAAAAATGGAAATAAAATAACTTCAGTAATTGGCCGAAATATAATTACCTCCGAAGAACATTCCTTTAGCGCTGAATTGTTTGTCGATTGTACTGGTGATGCTACTGTCGGCTTTTTGGCAGGAGCAAATTCTAAAATGGGAAGAGAAGGTTACGATGAAACAGAAGAACCTAAAGCTCCAGTATTTGCTGATGGAATGACTCTGGGAACAACATTACATTGGTATTCAAAACCACAAGATACTGCATCATATTTTCCCGTATGTGATTGGGCCATTCAATTCTCAGAAGAGTATTATCTGGAAAATACCAGAGGAGCATGGAACTGGGAAACCGGATTCTACTGGGATACCATTGAAGAGGGAGAAAAGGTAAGAGATCATAAATTCAGAGTAATCTATGGGCATTGGTCTTATTTGAAAAATAATTTCCCTGATAAATATGCAAATTTTAAACTTGAGTGGATAGCCTATATTGCTGGGAAACGTGAATCAAGAAGATTAGTAGGGGATATCTTTTTAACAGAATTGGACATTCTGAATAGAGTAGAATATCCTGATGCTTGCATTACAACCACATGGGGTATTGATTTGCATTATCCCGATCCTCTCAATAGCAGGCATTATCCAGGAGAAGAGTTTATTGCTGTAGCTGACCATGATAGAAATTTTGAACCTTATCATTTCCCTTACAGATGTCTTTATTCAAATAATATTGAAAATTTATTCATGGCAGGCCGAAATATTAGTGTTTCTCATATTGCTTTAGGTACAGTAAGGGTAATGAAAACTACTGGCATGATGGGTGAAGTGGTTGGTATTGCTGCCTATTTATGCAATAAATACAATTGTAATCCGGGAGAAATTTATTTGAATCATTTAAATGAATTTTTATCCATGTTGTAAGAAAATGTAATGCTGTCGTTTTTTAACGATAATCCCCTTTGATAGCCACGGGAGCAATGATTGTAATTATAGATAAAGTATTGACTGTGAATAATTTATATTTTAGTATGAAGTACCTGTTGTTTTTTTGTAAAGTCCCGATATTATTGGCAATTATTCTCATGAGTGTATCAAACGAGCTGATCTGGTGGTCGCATGGTGGCACACTCAAAGGCGAAAGTGTTCCCCGGTTCGCTTTTTTAAAAAGAATTATGGAAGAAACTTCTCCGGAGGGATTAAATAGTCTGGATCATAACTGGATGTGGCTCAGGTTTTCGGCAGGTAGAAGTGATAAAGCACTCCTGTTCTACTTCGGGGAGCATCAACCTGCCAGGTGGCCACTAAATCAGGCGAAGGAAAATACAACGTATACTGCAGAGGTGATTGATACATGGAACATGACCGTTACCCCGATCGATGGGAATTTTATAAAAGGAAGCGAAATTCCATTACCCGGTAAGCCATATATGGCGTTAAGGGTTTGGGAAGTGAAGGAATAAAAATTTTATTGTGAACTACAAAACCGGTCAAACAGACCTATATCCCTGTTGAATTTGATCCCAGCGGCTCCGTTTTTGTGATATTTAAGCATTTCAAAGAGAATACACCCTGTTGTCCATTTGAAATAGACGGTCCATGGGAGCTTTCCTTCCCTCCGGGACTGGGTGCCCCCGAAAAAGTTATTCTGCCGGAATTGGAATCCTGGACCAGAAATGAAGATTTTGGAATTCGTCACTTTTCAGGAACTGCCACTTACAGCAAAGAATTTTACTTTAGCGGTTCTGAAATTAGTAAAGGAGACAAAATTTATCTTAATTTAGGCAAGGTAACCATTGAGGTTGAATAATGTCAATTTAACTATCGATGCCCTGAATTCCTTTTCGGAAAGACAAAGGAAATGGTTTGTATGAAAAGATGACTGAATCAGGAGGGAAGTGCTGTATTTTATATGGATTTAATTATTTTTTAATAAGGTTTTCCGGGCTTTTTTTTTTATTTTTCCTGCGACTGCTTTTAGGGGGAAAAGGGAATAATCCTGAGCAGCGGGGGAAGGGATGCCCCACAGGTATTCCCCTCCGGTCTGACGGAATCGTTTTCATTCCCGCCGGCGACAATCCCTGCCCCCGTTGGACACTGCAGAGAATGGATCAATGCGATAAAAGGAGGCCCTGCTGCACTGTCTGATTTTGACTATGGTGCAAAGCTTACAGAGATTACCTTGCTCGGTGTGTTGTCGTTGCGAATGGGCGGGGCTAAAATAGACTGGGATAACCGGAACATGAAAGCAGAAGGTTTGCAGGAAGCCGACAGCATCATGCGTGAGCCAGTCAGGACCGGATGGGAAATGGAATGAAAATAGTTTGTGTTTAAATTTACCCGAAGCTTAAATAAAGAAAATTAAAGTTAAAAGCATGATAATCAAGATGTTTATTTCGTTTGTGCCAGGGAATCGGGAAGCTGGTTGAGGTTCTGAAATCAGCTAGGACCTCGTTGAATCAGCTAGAAATTCAGGGCGTGATGAAGTATTTGCCTCCTTTTCTCTCCATGAAGTGACTATGTATTATCCCATGCAAATGGTCACAGAGAAAAAGTACAAATTGTTTTTAGAATTATGTGCTACATTTGTGGGATGTGTTTTTTTTACCGAATAAATTAAGAGACTGTTTTAAATTTATCCATTTATTCTATTTTGCGTCTTTTTCACTCATACTGCTGCAAAATTTTCTTAAATAGCTATGGCTATTCGCGTCAATTTTGCCTTGTCTGAGCAAAAAACAGATCAAAATATTTCTAAAAAACAAAATGAAAACAGTCTCTAACTAGAATAATTATTATCCATGAATATGAAGTATCGATTTTTTTCAATTATAGTAGTTAGCGTGGTTATGTTGTCATCGCTTACACTATCAGCTCAAAAGAAGGTTTTTCATGGTGAAAAAACGACAATACCCCGGATTCCACCCAAAAATGAACGTATAAGAGTGGTAATAGTCTCCGATGCAGCGAATGAAATTGACGATATTTATGCTATTGCATTGGCTATATTGCATCCTGAAAGGTTTGATATAGAAGGTTTTGTTGGAAGTAACTGGGATCACACTCACTCCGGTGTCGGGCCTGAAAGCGTGGGACTTTCAGTACAGGAAATTGAAACGATTCTGGAAAAAGCAGGGATGAAGGGTAAATATCCCGTATTTGCAGGGGGACATCCCATGAGATATGAGTTTGAGAGAAGTGAATCAGATGGTGTCGATTTTATCATTGAGCGGGCTATGGCCGGAACCCCGGATAATCCTTTGTGGATTGTGGGTTTGGGCTCAGCTACAGATCTCGCTTCTGCCTATCTGAAAGCACCCAAAATCAAGGACAGAGTGGTTATGTTCTGGCATGCAAGAACTGAAAATACCTGGCCCCGCCAGGCTTATAACTACAACGTTAAGGGTGATATTCATGCTGCCAGAATGATGTTCCTTGCCCCATTCCCAACGGTAATATTTGATACAGGTACACATCTGATTGCAGGAACACTTGAAGAATCAGCTGAATATATCAAACCATATGGAGAATTGGGGCGATATTTATATGAATACAGGTTAAAGAATCCCTATTTTACGCAACCTGATAAAGGGTATTTCGATATGGGTGACATGGCTGTTTTGATCGACCCTTCCGTTGGAACCTGGGAGGAAATCGATTGCCCTACCGTAAATTATTATATGGATTATAACTTTGAACAGACGAACGGAAAAGTTCTAAGATGTATTGATGTAGACCGCGATGAAACTTTTAAATTCCTGTATGATAAACTGAAGGCCAATTATTCTGACAGATAGAATAAATGGATAAATTTAAAACAGTCTCTCAGAACTAAATTATTTTTACTGCTTTACTTATTTATCATGTTACGTAGAGTAAGCAACTTCTGAAAAGAATTAGATTTGGAAAAAATGTTACGTCACAAAAATGGATCATTATTTAGCGATTTCAATCGACAACAATAAATAATATTTAGGATGAATAAAAATATCTGTTTAATAGCAGCAGCCCTGCTTGCGCTCTTTTTTTGTCAAGCTGTTTCGGGACAACAAAATGGCGAGATAAAGGTGAGAGGCACCGGTTTTGAGTATAAGGGTGAGCCCTTTGAATACACCGGGATCAGTTTTTTCAATGCCCTGTACAATGCTGAATTCAACCGTTCTTCTGCATCCAGACTGGAGTATATTAAAAAGTTTAATGAGTATGGCATTAATGTCATACGTGTATGGTGCCAGTGGGATAATGCGCGTGGTTTTATCGATGGAGGTCAGGGACAGACACTATATAATGAAGATGGCAGCATTAAACCTGAAATATTCAGTCGACTGACAGGATTACTGGACGATGCAAATAAATCAGGCACTATAATACTGCTGGCATTGTTTTCACGTGAAAGCTGGAATGAGAACATTCGCCTGAGCGATGGTGCCTCCGACAAGGCTGTCCAAGCCCTTACTGTAGCATTGAAACCCTACCGGAACCTGATTTTTCAGGTATGGAACGAGCATGATTATCGTACGGTGGATTACCTGAAGATCATCAAGGAAACAGACCAAAACAGGCTGGTTACCAATTCGCCAGGATATGGTGGTGTTTTGGGGTCTCCTGCAGAAAACTGGGCTTTGGATTTTTTATCACCTCACACGTCACGCGACGATCATCGTCACTGGCAACTCGCAGAAGAGGAAATCCGGTACCTGATCAGTAAATACCAAAAACCGGTGGTTGACGATGAACCTGCCCGTCGGGGTACTCCGCAATTTGGTGGTCCGAGATCTCCAACATTCCCGGCTGATCAAATCGTGCATATATTTAATGTCTGGAAAGCTGGAGGTTTTGCGGTGTACCATCACGATATGTTTCAAACAGGCTACGGTACCGATGCTATTCCACCAAACGGGATACCCCTGCCCGGTTTTAGTCCTTACCACGACCAGGTATTCGAACTGTTTAAAAATAAAGACAGATATCTCAGGCTAATCAGAGGGAAAGAATAATTAAAACATAAATGGAATGACAAACAATTCACGCCGAAGGTTTATTAACCGTATTGTTGGTGGTAGTTTGGGAATGAGTGCTTTTCCTTCCCTGGCTTTTGCAGGGAGGAAGGACAGGAGCTATGCTGTTCAACTAAAAAATTTACCTGTTATTGATGAAGTGGATATCTGTGTGCTGGGAGGAAGCTGTACAGGTGTTTTTGCTGCCATCAGAGCTTCCCGTTTGAGGGCTAAAGTGGCCATCATAGAGAAACAAAATGCTTTTGGGGGGGTAGCAACCCATGCATTGGTTAACATCTGGCACTCCATATACGATGCGGAATTTAAACAACAAATCATTGCCGGCCTTACTACTGAAACCATGGAACGGCTTGCTCGCCGTAATGCAGTAGTGAAAACATCCAATAATCATAGTAAAGCTTTTACCTTTAATTCGCAGGAACTAAAGATAGAATTGGATGAAATGGTTCTTGAATCGAACATACATCCTTATTTACATACACTATTCTCCGAGCCATTTTTTGATGAGGACAAAAGGCTGACCGGGATTATTGTCGACAATAAATCGGGCAGAGGGATTATAAAAGCAAAATATTTTATTGACGCCACCGGCGATGGAGACCTCTGCCAACGCCTGGGACTGGATACCTATGCACATGATTTAATTCAGCCGCCAACAACATGTGCCCATTTTGAAGGATTAAATATTGAAAAGGTGAATAACCTGCTGAAGGAACACAGGGAGGAATTCAACATCCCTGATGGATTTCTCTGGGGATCAGATCTACCGGGAACCAACACATTTATGATGGCCGGAACCAGGGTGTATGGTGTGAATTGTTCGGTAGCCGACGACCTGACAAGGGCAGAGATGGAGGGCAGAAGACAAATTCGCGCCATCATGGATATGGTACGTAAATATGCTCCTCAGGAACAACCCGGACTTGTTGCTTTGCCTTCCTCTATCGGTATCCGCGAAACCAGACACGTGAGATGTCGTTATCAGGTAACTGACCATGATGCCCTGGATGGGAAACGGTTTGAAGATGCTATCGCCAATGGGAGCTACCGGCTCGATATTCATCACCAGGATAAACCGGGTTTGACCTTTATGTACCTCGACGGCACTCAGGTTTATTCCCGGCCGGGATACCCGAATGTTACATCCAGATGGAGGGAAGATGCCGGAGAAAATACAGGTTTTTACCAGGTTCCCCTGCGGTCGCTGATACCTCCGAAATACAATAACCTAATGATTGCCGGAAGAATGCTCGATGCCCAAATGATAGCGTTTTCAGGAATTCGGGTGATGGTGAATATGAACCAGCTGGGTGAAGCAGCAGGAGTGACCTCTTCCCTGGCATTGCATAAAAACAAAGCCATTCACGAAGTCGATTCCAAGGATGTCAGAAATGAGTTGAAAAAAGGAGGCTCAATCATTGTTTAAGAGATGGGAGCGTGCATATTTGTTGTGTTTTCCATAACTTATTTGTCGAAGCGTGTTGAGCAATAAATTTTTGAAAGAATATCTGACCAGGTAAAACCATTCTTTGGGGTTCTAAAAATGGTGCGTTATTTTTGAAGGAGTATCAGTGTTTTATTGTTTGCTGAAAAATTTATTTAAAAATGAAGATACTGCCCTTTTCGCTTTTTATTGCTTTATCTCTGTTTAGTTACTTCTTTTCCAACGGAGATAATGACAGCATGGACTTTGTTCGTCAGTCTGAACGGGAAATTCCCTTGATCAGTTCGGTGGATGTGGTTGTGGTTGGAGGCACTACATATGCTGTCAGCGCAGCTGTCTCTGCCGCAGAGAAGGGAGCAAAAGTGTACCTGATTGCGCCAAAACCCTATCTGGGAGAAGACCTGTGCGCAACGCTCCGGTTGAAAATCGATGAGAACCGGGAGCTAACGTCTGAGATAGAAAAACGGATTTTCCGGGATAAACAGCAGGTAACCCCTTTAGAGGTAAAAGCAGCTCTAAGTGAGGCATTGCTTGAAGCGGATGTGAAATTTATTTATGGTTCGTTTGTGACCGATGTTCTTTGGGATCAGGATAACGATCCGGCAGGGGTGGTCATTGTCAACCGTGCAGGCAGACAAGCCATAAAAGCAAAGGCGATCATTGATGCCACCGACCATGCGTGGGTCTGCCGGAAGGCCGGCGCTGATGTGTATCCCCGGAAGGCCGAAGAAATTGATTTTCAGCGGACAGTCGTTATGCCGGGAGAAGTGGAAGATACTCCAAATTACCTGATACGAAAATTGAAAATCACGATGCCTGATCTGCATTTTTCTTCCTTTGCACAGGCAGAAATCATCACCCGTGAAAGAACCTATTCTGAGGGCCAGCTTCGGGCAGGTGAGTCGCTTTTTTATATTCCTCCTGATCCGGTAGTCTGTGAAAAAAAGGCGGCAGACTGGAATCATTATTCAGCATTGAATCCCGATCATTTTCAGGTGAAGGGATATGAAAATCTTTTTGTTTTAAGTGGCAGTGCAGATGTTCCGCGTTCGGTTGCCGAATCATTGTTAAAGCCGGCTGCCCTGACAGGAATAGCCGCTGAGATTGGAAAGGCAGTTGCTGTTCAGACAAGACAGGTTGGGAATCCGGGAGAAGTTTTTTTCGAAAGTATTTCCAGAGATCAAACGATGAATGGTGATATCCGGGAGATTCTGACCGGATTAAGGCCAACCAACAACATACAGCAGACCATAACCTGTCCGGAGACAATGGTTCCTGTTTCCGGAAATTACGATGTCGTTGTTGTCGGAGGAGGAACCTCCGGAACTGCGGCGGCGATCGGAGCAGGCCGCCGGGGGATGAAGGTGCTGGTTTTGGAATTCCTGGAGGGTTTAGGCGGAACAGGAACCCTGGGTATGATTGGAAAGCCTTATCATGGGAAAAAAGTCGGGTTTGCTGTGGAAGTGCCTTTCCCTTCGAAGAATATTGAACCGAAAATGGAGTGGTATCGTTCGGAAATTGTGAAAGCCGGGGGAGATATCTGGCTGGGTGTTTTGGGAGCCGGCGCTTATACAGTGAACAAGAGTGTAAAAGGTGTTGTGGTTTGTTCGCCTGAAGGCAGAAGTGTTGTTACAGCCGACATCGTTATTGATGCCACGGGCAATGCCGACATTGCCATTGCTGCCGGTGCTGAATATATGTACGGGGATATTGAACGGGACGACATTGCTCTGCAGGGAACAGGCTTTTCTTCCCGTCCGTTAAAAGGCAATTATTACAACAGCGACTATCTGCTGGTGGATGAAACGGATATGACTGATGTGTGGCGTACCCTTGTGAGTATTCACATGACCAAAGCATCAGAGAATATCTATGATGTGGTTCCAATGGTTCAGAACCGCGAACGAAGAAGGGTTGTGGGGCAGTATGTTTTAGACTACCTGGACCAGATTGCAGGTCGTACTTTCCCGGATGCCATTGTTTTTTCAAAAAGTGATTATGATTCGCACGGATACCCCAGTTCTCCCTATTTTGCCCTCCTGCCACACGATGAGGTTTCCCGGAAAGAAAACCACCCGGCTCCGGGAGGTATCTGTTTTACCCCTTACCGGTGTCTGCTGCCCAAAGGCCTGAAAGGCATGCTGGTTACCGGACTTGGCATCAGCATGGACCGCGATGCATCGGCCATGATCAGAATGCAGTTCGATCTGGCCAATCAGGGATATGCCGCTGGTGTTGCAGCATCGCTGGCTGTTAAAAACAACGTGTCGCCTGAAAATATTGATGTGAAGGAGTTACAGAAATTATTGGTCGAAAAAGGAAATCTTCCTGACTCGGTGCTGACCATGGGCGATTCTTTTCCGCTTCAAGGGAGGATCATAGAACAGGCTGTTCATTCATACGGCGAAGCAACAAATCCGCAAACCGCCGGAAAACCCTTAGCCATCATCTTGTCGCACAAGGATAAAACCATGCCGTTTGTTAAAGAGGCATATAACAGGGCTGAAGGGAAAAGCAAATTGCTTTACGCCCAGGTTTTGGGGATGTGTGGCGAAAAGAATGGAGTTCCAACACTTTTGAAGGAGTTGGAGAAATTCTCCGGATGGGATGAGAAGATTTTTCAGGGATCCATGGCCGATTATGCCCATTTACCCACCCCCGTCGATGCATTGATCCTGGCATCAGGGTATAGCGGAGATGAGTCTGCTGTGCCGGTGCTCTTGGGGTTGGTGAAAAGGCTGAATCGGGATGTTACTCTTTCACATCACCGGTCACTGGCGTTGGCATTGGAAAAGCTGGCTGATCCTTCTGCTGCTCCTGCGTTGGCTGAATTGTTACAAAAACCGGGAATGCAGGGGCACGCCATGACAGATATGGATGATGCTCTCACGGAACTGGAGAATAACGGGAAAGGACCAAAGCCGGTCAGGAATGCCTCCCTGGAGAAGCGGACCCGTGCATTGCGGGAGATCGTGTTGGCAAGGGCGCTTTACCGGTGCGGTGATTATAACGGTTTAGGAAAACGTGTTCTGGAAAATTATCAAAAAGACATGCGCGGACTGTTTGCCCGTCATGCTTATCAGGTGTTACAATGAATTTCTCGACGTGGCGGGTAGGATCATGCAAGCAACCAATATAATGGAGGAATCAGGTCATGTTTGAACAGGCCGTGAAAGCATCTTTTGATGGAAATATTATTTGCCGGGATCAATTCACTGAATCTGGATAGAATTTGTTGAATAGATTGTATTTTTGGCCAGGATAAAATGAGGCACATGTTCCATTTTTATGATACAGGGAGTTCGCACAGGTTTTATTTGCTCTGTTTTTCCATGATTTTACGTGCCAGGCAGAATTCGCAAGCTCACTCTATTTTTTTATTATTTGTTAATAATACTCGTTTCGTATGAACAATAAAATTACACAAGGCATCATTTTTTCTGTTTTAACAGGTATTTTGGTAATAGCTTCTTCCTGTCGGGAGTCGAAACCGGACCCTCAATCCCCCAATGTTTTAATGATCTGTATCGATGATCTGAACGACTGGCTGGGTTGTATGAACGGGCATCCGAATGCTAAAACTCCGAACATCGACCGGCTGGCGGAACAGGGTGTACTGTTTAACAATGCCCATTGTCAGGCTCCCCTTTGCGGGCCGTCGCGTGCCTCGTTGATGACCGGTATGAGGCCATCCACGACAGGTATTTACGGGATGATCGATGACAACAAGATCAGAAGTGATAATCCGGTGACAAGTGATATTGTTTTCCTGCCCGAATATTTTAAGAATAACGGATACTATACCATGGGCATCGGGAAGATTTTTCACGGACATGCTCCGGATGGTGTCCTTGATGAATCAGGGGGACGGGCTCCCGGTTTTGGACCGGTGCCGGAAGAACGGTTTGTCTGGTCAGGTAAAGCGGACAAGGAGGGATATTCCATGACCAGCACTGATTGGGGGGCATTCCCCGAAGCCGATTCCCTGATGCCCGATTACCGGTCGGCCCAATGGACCATTGAACGATTGAACCGGGATTATGACCGGCCGTTTTTTCTGGCTGTTGGCTTTTTACGTCCTCACGTGCCCTGGTACGTTCCGCAAAAATGGTTTGATATGCATCCGTTGGAAAACATTCAAACTCCTCCTTACCTGGAGGGTGATCGGGACGACCTGCCGGCGATCGTTTCTGAAATAGATGACCTGCCCATGATGCCCACAACGGAGTGGGCCATAGAAAGTGGAGAATGGCCCAAAATGGTTCAGGCTTACCTGGCTTGTGTGTCGTTCGTCGATTTTTATGTGGGAGAAATTTTAAACGCACTTGAAAACAGTCCACATGCGCAAAATACAATCGTCGTGCTTTGGAGCGATCACGGGTACCGCCTCGGAGAAAAAGGAACTTTTGCAAAACATTGTCTGTGGGACCGGGGAACCAAGGTGCCATTGATTTTTGCCGGTCCTGGTATCGGGAGGGGGCAAAAAATAAGCGCCCCTGTCGGACTGCTGGATATTTATCCCACCCTGGTGGAACTTGCCGGTCTTGAGTCTTATGGGAAGAATGAAGGGGTAAGTCTGGTCACTGTGCTGAGGGGAGAAAAGGCATCTGCCCATGATTGCGCCATAACAACCTACGGTTGGAACAACCACGGCATCCGAACTGAAAAATACCGGTATATCCGTTATCAGGATGGTTCGGAAGAGCTGTATGACCATACGAATGATCCCAATGAATGGCATAACCTGGCTCAAAAAAGTGATGCTCAGAAAACATTGGATCATCTGAAAAAATACCTTCCAGGTATAGATGCTCCTTATGCCAAACATTCGGTGTATCATTTTAATCCTTTTTTTTCAAACGATAAATTAATTCATTCGGAATGATTTTTTGATCATAAGGGTTCGATGCCAGCAATAAAAATGGTTTATGCCGCATCATCGTATCTCTTTTTTTGAGATCAGCAATCTTTTCTGTCTGCGATTTTATAGCCGTTGTAAGACGTTGATTCCGTGATATCTTATCCCACATGATTTTTCTCATTAAGGAATTATTCTTAGAGACTGTTTTTACGGGGAGATTCCCTGCACCCGCAAGATGACTGCCAAGGAAATGGAAGCGAATTATGAGTTGGAAACCGGGAATGTCATCGTGGAACGGTTTCGGAATTTAAATCCCGGGCAGGTATCCGGAGTGCTTGTAAATAATCATGGACCCTTTGCCTGGGGAGACTCTCCTGCTGATGCGATGTATCATGCTGTGGTATTGGAAGAAGTGGCAAAACTGACCTGTCGCACTTTGCAGTTAAATTCTGACAGCACGATGAATCAGGTGTTGCTGGATAAATACTTCTTGCGAAAACATGGTAAAAATGCCTACTACAGCCAATAAATGATGCCCGATTCTGCCGGAATTTCATTAAACTTGCATCAGCTTACAGAGGAGGCTGTTCCGGTAAAAATTGGCATCCGGTCACTTTAGGTAGTATACAATTTTAATCATATGAAGAATCTGCTCATTTTACTCTTAGGAATTGCTCTTTTCTCCGGGTGTACTTCCCGGACTGAAAAGACATCACCAGCCGGCCGGCCGAATATCATTTTTATTCTCACCGACGACCAGCGCTGGGATGCATTGGGGTATGCGGGAAACGATGTCATCCATACCCCTGAGATGGACCGGATGGCAAGGGAAGGAATCTATTTCCGTAATGCTTTTGTCACCACCCCGATTTGTGCGGCAAGCCGGGCCAGCATTTTTACCGGTATGCAGGAACGCACACATGGATATACCTTTCAGCAGGGTAACCTGAAACAACCCTATGCGGATGTTTCCTATCCTGCCCTGATGAGGAAATCGGATTATTATACCGGCTTTTTTGGAAAGTTTGGTGTGGAATATGAATATGTGGATTCGCTGTTTGATGTGGTGGAATCATACGACCGTAACGGAAAATTTAGTGACAGGCGGGGGTACTACTACAAAACCATCGGACAAGATACGGTCCACCTGACCCGGTATACCGGCTGGCAGGCCATGCAGTTTATTGAAAATGTGCCGGAGGGAAAACCTTTTTGCCTCTCATTGAGTTTCAGTGCTCCCCACGCCCATGATCCGGCAGATGAGCAGTATTTTTGGCAGCAGGAAATGAATGCGCTCTATGAAGAACATCTTTTCGGCCCACCCAAAATGGCGGAAGATTGTTGGTTTGAAGCTCAACCCGATTATGTCAGGAACGGATTCAACCGCACCCGGTGGCACTGGCGATTTGACACCCCCGATAAGTATCAACACAGTATGAAAGGATATTACCGCATGATATCTGGAGTCGACCGCGAGATTGGAAATATAAGACAACTCCTGGAGGAAAAAGGACTGGCTGAAAATACGATCATCATCCTGATGGGGGATAACGGTTACTTCCTGGGAGAACGACAGCTGGCCGGTAAATGGCTGATGTACGAAAATTCCTTGCGGGTTCCCCTGATCATTTTTGATCCGCGAAGTGACATCCACAGAGAGGTGGAAGACCTGGCCCTTAACATAGATATTCCTTCTACCCTATTTGAAATGGCCGGACTGGATATTCCTGAAGCCTGGCAGGGCACAAGCCTGGCGGGATATACCAGAAACGAATCACCGGCAGCACAGCGGGAAATTTTTCTTTGTGAACACTTGTGGGATTTTGATCCGATTCATCCAAGCGAGGGGGTGCGGACAAAAAAATGGAAGTACTTCCGGTATCAGAGAGATTTAAACCACGAAGAACTTTATGATCTTGAAAATGATCCGGATGAAATGAATAACCTGGCTTCATTATCCCAACATTTAAAAATATTGGAAAAATTGCGAATCGAAACAGACAGCCTGTCTTTAGTCTATGAGATGAGGAAAAAATAATCAGAGAGGCTCCTCAAAATGAATAATTCGAATTCGTGATCAAATGATTCGAAATTTCTATAAACAATTGAATATCAGCAATTATATTTGTTGTTAAAAAAATAATTATACATTTGCTTTTGAAATAATTGACCACCCCGTTTGGATGTGGTTAAGAATTATAATTTTAAGTGAAGATTTGTTTATTTTTTTTAATATTAAATGAGTTTCATCGTCCATGGTGAGGGGAAAAAACTCAATTTTATCTTAGTAAAAACGATACATTAAATTAATTCTTTATTCTCATGAAAAAATTAGCATTTATTACAGCATTATTCATGCTTTCCCAATTGATTTATGCCGGAGGTTTGTTAACCAACACGAATCAGAGTGCACAGTTCATCCGTATGATGTCGAGGAATGCTTCTACTGGTATTGATGCGGTTTATTTTAATCCTGCAGGATTAACTACGATGGAAAATGGTTTTCATTTTGCCGTTTACAATCAAACTATTTTTCAGACCAAGCCGGTTGATAGTGAATTTCTATTATTAAATAATGGGAGTTATGAAGGCATTGTGAATGTTCCTGTCTTCCCAACGGCATTTGCCGTGTATAAAATGGACAAGTGGGCTTTTTCCCTTGGTTTTGGTCCGAATGCCGGTGGGGGATCAGCTGATTATGAGCGAGGATTGCCATCGTTTGAGATTCCGATCACGAAGGTTGTTCCCGGCCTGGCTCCTCTTGTTCAAATTGATCCGGCTATGAACGTAACCGGTTATTCTGCCGACATTGCCTTTGAAGGAAGGTCTGTTTTTTGGGGACTTCAACTGGGAGCAACGTATAAGGTGAATGATATTTTTTCCGTGTATGGAGGAGTAAGATATTTGCCGTCAAAAACTACTTATCAGGGATATATTCAGAATATTCAGCTGGAGTTGAATAACGATCAGTTTGTCTCTGCTCCATCCTGGTTGACAGGTGTTTCCGGTACTTTGGGTGGTCAGGCTTCTCAACTTGAAGGTGTAGCCAATGATTTACAGCAATATGTGCCTCAGGGAGGTTCATTTACCCTTTCTCAGTTACAAAATTTTGGGGTTATTACATCAGCCCAAAAAGCACAACTGGAAGGTGTGTTAACAGGACTGGGATATAATTCTTCGCAGGTTGATGCAATGAACCTGGAAACCATACAGCAAACATTTGCCGGTACAGCTGATCAGTTAAGTAACGTTTCCCAAACCCTTTCCGGCACCGCCGGAATGTTAGGCGATAAAAAAGTGGATACAGAACAAACCGGAAACGCATTTACTCCTATGTTAGGCATTAATATTTCACCAATGGAGAACCTGAACATTGGTCTGAAGTATGAAATGAAAACATCCCTGACCCTGAAGAATACTCCGAATGAAGGAGATAATTACAGCACTACACTGTTTGGTGATAATGTGAACAGTGATATCCCTGCTATACTGGGTGCCGGTGTGGGGTACAATACCGGCTTGATTGAAGCTCAATTTTCTTACACCATGTATTTTAACAAAGATGTGAACTGGGGGCCAAATATCAGGGACCGTTCCGCCGGTCACGATGTTGTCCGTAACCGCGAAATTGACCGTAATGGCATGGAATTCGCCCTTGGACTTCAATTCAATGTACTGGACAACTTCGCTTTTAGTGTAGGCGGCATGTATGGTGACATGGGAATTGCAGAAAGTTATCAGAGCGATTTCAGCTATAGCAATCCATCAACTACTGCCGGCGCGGGCTTCGCCTGGAATATCACCGACGCCCTGACATTCGACGCAGGTGTATCCAATACATTTTACCAGGATCAAACCGTCTCTTTTAATGATCCTGATCTGGGATTATACCGAGAGCACCTGAAAAAGACTACTCTGAATTTTGCCGTAGGGCTCTCTTACAGTATTTTTTAACAGGTCATGACCTATTGAAAACTTAGATAAAAAATATATTAGAAAAGGCCGCTTGCATTCATACAGGCGGCCTTTTATTTCTCTGTGTTCATCTGAGTAATCTATGGTTTTCTTATCCATTTGGATTTTTTACTGTTCCCATAAACAACACCGCTCCGGTGCTCTCTTCCGTAATAATATAGAGGAACGGACGGTTCACATAGAACGGAGTTTTTCTGGATTCACCCACAGAGGTATATGTAATGGCCACTATGGTCACCGCGGCGGCCTCGGTACCTTTTTCATTAACTTCTATGAATGATTTATGCTTAACATAATCAATTGCCAGCCTGTTATTCCTGCTGATGCCAGAAAAATCCGCCATTTCGCTAAATGCGATTCCCATGCCCATTTCTGTAAGCACATCATTCAGCATGATCTCATATTTATAGTTAAAGCGTGGCAGCTTAATATCAACCTGTTGGGTTTCCTGAAAACTCTGCTTCCAACTGTTCCAGTTTTCTTCGTTTAGTTCTTCCACAACGTCTTTTAGCTTTTTTTCTGGTCCAGGAAGAAAGATGTACATATTGTAGTCACCTTTTCCATATGAAAGTTTGATGGCGCTAAACAGGTTATTCGATGTATAGGGTAGGGTATCAAGTCGTTGCATGGTTTGGGTGTGAATGCTTGTTCCGTTTTCGAGGTAGAAAGGCAGCAACTCTGTTCCCTCCTCGTTGAATTTTTTTTGCCAGATTCCCTTGAAGTAAATAGCATTCAGCAGAAACATGACGTGGTCAGGGGAGATGCGGTCGAGTATTGTCTCTATTTTATCGTGTGTTTTATCACCTACCCACCCGTTAATGGTCTCTAACGCTTGTTGCTCTCTGCTGAAATCTAATGCTGAAACTTCAGCATCGAAATAATATTCGTTTGTAGAAATAAATTCTTTTTCTGCAGTAAAATCATTGCGATAAAAAATGGCATTGGCGATTTCAAGTAATACTTTTTGATCAAGCTTTTTAAGTGCAACAACCAGATCGTGGTATGAATTGTTGATCTCCTCCGGAGTTAACCCATACACCTTCAGCGTTTTTTCCATCGCTTCCCTGGTTTCCTTCCGGGCTCCGTTATAGGTCATGGCAAGTGCCAGACTTATACTAAGAGGAGAAACCATGATGTTTTCCTGTTCTGTTTCGTAATGAAAAACATGCTGGTAAAGCTCGAATCCAAAAATGTTTTCCGTTTTTATCAGCTGAGCTGTCTTTGTTGTAATGGCCAGCTCATCATTTGATACCTCTTCAGGAACATTACATGCAGTTATGACTATCCATGTGCAAAGAATCAGGAACGATAGTGTTTTCATCTCATTATGCTTAATGGTTTTCTAATGCATCAGTTGGAACTCCCATATTTTTTATCCTGCTTGTTTGTGGCAAAACTTGTCATGGTTGTTTCACGCGTATTATTTTTTATTCATGAATTGTTATTACACAGATGATTTCAAATCAATAAAGGTTGCGTAGAATGTTTTTTTTAAACGCAACCCCGAATCATTTTGTTTCGTCTTTACCATGTTTTTACTTGTTATGGAGGTCGTGTGATCAGTTAAGGTTGGATTTATCCTTACTTTTGAGGGTACAATTGCAAGCCAGGTTTGGAAGATTTAAAAAATATTATAAAAGGTTGTATTTCTGGGAATGCGCGTGATCAGGAAAAGCTTTACCAGATGTTTGCACCGAAAATGTTCGGGGTTTGTTTGCGTTATGCTAGAGATCGTGGAGAAGCTGAAGATAATTTGCAGGAAGGGTTTATAAAGATTTTCAACAATTTAAAAACTTTTCGTCACGAAGGTTCATTTGAAGGATGGATGAGAAAAATAATGGTAAATGTTTCATTGGAAAAATTTCGGAAACAGCAACGGATAACTCCGGTTGAAGACATGGGAAAATATGAAGGTCAACCTGTTGCTGAAGATGCTCTATCAAAAATGGGAGTGGAGGAACTTCTTGGTCTGGTGCAACAATTACCTCCACGATACCGCATGGTGTTTAATTTGTTTGTGATGGAGGGAATGGATCATCAGGCAATCAGCAAAGCACTGGATATCTCTGTGGGTACATCCAAATCAAACCTTTCGCGCGCCAGAGATATTCTAAAACGAAATGTGACTGAAATCTATGGAGAAGTGGAATCAAAGACAAAATATCCGGCATGATAAATGAAGAACATATAGATAAAATTTTTCGTGAAAAGCTGGAGAGTTTTTCGGAAGAGCCACCCCTATACATTTGGCAGGGTGTCCGGGAAAATTTGAAGCCTGAAGCAAAAAAAAGAATACTGACCTGGTATTACTGGTCTGCTGTAGCTGCTGTGTTGGCTCTGGCGTTTGTTGCCGGTTGGTATTTTAGGGAAGAAATGTCAACTCCCCGGCATCCAATAGTGAAAAATGAAACACCTGTTGAGAAAAAGGATCCTGTCCTTCATGAAAACATTACGACACCTCTTTTGGCAGACGAGAAAAGGGCTGATATTTCTCCCACGCGGCCAGCTATCCATTTCCCTGAACCAGTGCTTAACCGTGTAGAACGCCCTTCTCTTCCTGATGATAATATCTTCCTGTCAGAAAACAGAATGATTAAGCATTCTGTTCCGCCAGACATGAGTTTTATGGACAGGATCGAAGCTTTCCCGGTTAGGCATCCGGATCCGGTTTCTTCCATTACTGTCAGGGAAATGAAGAAAGATGGATTGGCTTCGAACCCGGCATTCAGGGAAAGGGATCTTATTGATGTTAACAGAGAGGAGCTGGCTCTTGTGCAGAGCGAGCGGAGGAAATGGAAAATGGGTTTAAGCGTTTCTCCCGGATATTCATCGTACCGTGCCAGTCATGGATCGTTGTATGCCAGTAATATGGCACTCAACTCATCAGAAGGAAACAGCAACATCAGTGGAGGAATAGCGGTGCAATTCAAAACCCGTGGAAAATGGAGTTTCGAAAGTGGTGTGTACTATGCTCAAAATGGGCAGCAAACCAGCAGCTCAGCTCAATTATTCGGAAGCAGAAAGGAATCCTATTATAAAGAAAGCCCCCCGGTTGATCAATTCTATTTCAATACAGCCGTAACCATAAATGACAACAACCTGACAATGAACAGTACTGCCGGAGTTATCGTGCTGGATAACCTCCCCCCCGGGGTAGAACTAAATGCAAGTCCAGAAACGTATGCGGTAAATTCCAATTCTATTTTAATGCAGGGAGAGGTTTCCCAGGTGTTCGATTTTGTGGAAATCCCTCTTTATGTCCGGTATCTCCTCTTCGAGTCAAAGGTCGATGTTGAACTCGTTGGAGGTATTAGTGCCGGGGTGTTATCGGGGAATGATGTATTCATAAAAAACGAAAATGGGTTACAGAATATTGGGAAAACACGTGACATTTCTTCTGTGAATGTGTCGGGAACTATTGGATTCGGGATGACGTATGTCTTGAATAATAATCTCTCCCTGGCGGTTGAACCCCGGTTGAATTATTATCTCAATTCAATCAATCGCAATCCGGATGTCGAATTCAGACCATACCGTGTAGGCGTATACACCGGATTGTATTATGCTTTCTAGTAATTTTTTATTCTACGCCACTATGCCACATCAGTTCCATACCTTTTTATGACGGCAGGTTACCAGATTCCGCTGGAAGAATCCCGGTGAAAAAGGATGAATAAAATCAGAAAGGATTTTTTTCATTCCGTGAATCAATCATGACAAGTTTTGCCATAAAAAAACAGGATTAAAACTACGGGAGTTTCATTTTATACCTTAATCAATAAGCAATTTAATCAGATAAATTGAAAAATATTCCCGATTCCAGCAGAAATTTATGTTGAGGGTTCTATGGTAATTCCCTTTAGTTTTTATCACTTACTTCAACACTCTCAGATTGAGTCCGTATCCAACAAGGAAGATAACTGAAAAAATGGCGTTAGCGGTGGAGAAAGCCCCCCAGTTAAGCCAGATAACCGGAACAAAAAGAATGGCCAGCTGCGCAAATGCATACAGGAGAAATCCGTCACGATGAAGTTTCCACATCCGGATAGAACCGGTGAGTGAAAGGGCAAAAAGTGCCATGAGCAGGGTGAAGTAAACAGGTGAAATGGATTCTGTTGTATGCCATGAAGAATAGTTGACAATGAAAGAAGCACTTTTTTCAAAAAATAGTGCAGCAAAAAAAAATCCTAAAAATCCTATGCTGCTGCCTATAAAGGTAAGTCCGCATAAAGCACGAAGAAGAGGGGGGCGTTTTTTTGTGTGGATAGTATTTTTCATATTTTAATCGTATATTTTCTATGGTATTTTCCTCTTTATTTTCGGTTTCCCGTTTAGATGCTTAAGTTTAATTGTTCAAAAATAGTGAGTTTTTCTGTGAATCAAATTCCACCGGCTTTTTTAAAATGTATTACCTTTGGGCTGAAATTCAAAGATTGTGCACAAATGAAGAGAGATACACTGGTTTTTGACATCATCCAGAAAGAGAGAGAGAGGCAGTTAGGGGGCATCGAACTGATTGCCTCTGAAAATTTTGTTAGCGACCAGGTTTTGGAAGCTATGGGTTCGGTAATGACCAATAAATATGCTGAGGGTTATCCTGGCAGAAGGTATTATGGTGGTTGTCAGTTTGTTGATATGACTGAACAGTTGGCAATAGACCGCATCAAAGCACTTTACGATGCCGAATGGGCCAATGTACAGCCACACTCCGGAGCTCAAGCCAATGCAGCTGTGCTTAGTGTTATATTGAAACCTGGGGACACTTTCCTGGGCCTTGATCTTTCTCATGGCGGCCATCTCTCGCATGGATCTCTGGTGAACAGCTCCGGTATACTTTATAACCCGGTTGGATACCGAGTAAAGGAAGATACAGGACTGGTAGATTACGATGAAATGGAATCACTGGCCCTGGAGCACAAACCAAAACTCATTATTGGTGGTGCATCAGCATACAGTCGGGAGTGGAATTATAAACGCATGCGTGACATTGCCGAAAAAGTGGGAGCTATGTTGATGATCGATATGGCACATCCGGCAGGACTGATTGCAGCCGGTTTGCTTCAAAACCCGGTGAAGTATGCACATGTAGTGACGTCCACGACCCATAAAACGCTTCGGGGGCCACGTGGAGGAATTATTCTGATGGGTAAGGACTTTGAGAATCCATGGGGCATTACTACTTCCAAAGGAGCTTTGAGAACCATGTCGTCACTTTTCGATTCTGCAGTATTCCCCGGACAGCAGGGTGGCCCCCTCGAACATGTTATTGCAGCAAAAGCAGTGGCATTCGGTGAGGCTCTTGCTCCTGAATTTAAGGACTATCAATTGCAGGTACTTAAAAATGCCCAGGCCATGGCACAAGCATTTGTCAACCTGGGATATAACGTAATTTCCGGAGGAACCGATAACCATTCCATGCTGATTGATTTGAGAACAAAATTTCCGGATATTACCGGTAAACAAGTTGAAAATGCACTGGTAAAGGCGGATATCACTGTGAATAAAAATATGGTGCCTTTTGACAGCCGGTCACCTTTCCAAACCTCAGGTCTTCGCGTGGGAACCCCAGCAATTACTACCCGAGGCGTTAAGGAAAATATGATGCCCGTAATTGTGCAGCTCATCGATGAAGGGATCTCCCATGTCGATGACGAAAAAAATCTGCAGGCCGTAGGAGAAAAAGTTCATCGGTTGATGAAAGATTTTCCGCTTTTTGCTTACTGATTTGCCACAGCCTTCTTCGATTAACCCAGATTACGGCAAAAACGAACAACAAACAACGAACAATTCCTCCAGGTTTGAACCCTGGTGCAACAATATATTTTTTTAGAGCATGGAATGGTATATGGTACTGGCACTTTTAGGAACTGGTCTTTTTGCCGGTTTTATTAATACTACTGCTGGTGGGGGCTCTATGCTTTCGTTACCTCTTCTCATGTTTTTAGGTCTTCCTGCCAATGTAGCCAATGGTACGAATCGTGTTGCCGTATTATTTCAAAGTGTGGTTGGTACTCATACGTTTCGGAAGAAGAAAGTACTTGATCTGACATCCGATTCCAGGTTAGTTCTTCCGGCACTTGTGGGGTCAATTATTGGTGCGTTGATTGCTGTTGAGATGGATGTGCTGCTTCTGGAAAAGGTGATTGCCGGATTAATGGTTGTCATGTTGCTGTTGGTTGTCATCAAGCCGGGTGCCTGGGTTGCCGGACATGCCGGGATCACTAATCCCAAACCAACTCTTTTGCAATATATTCTTTTCTTTTTTATTGGAGTGTATGGTGGATTTATCCAGATGGGTGTAGGTTTTTTCCTACTTGCCGGATTGGTGCTGGGGTGTGGTTATAACCTGGTGAAGGCTAATGCTGTAAAGGTATACATCATATTGGGATTAACGGTTTTTACCATTGGGATTTTCATGTATTATCAGCAAATCGACTGGCTTGCCGGATTGATCCTGGCGGTCGGGAATGCTGTCGGTGCCTGGATTGGCGTTCATTTCACCATAAGAGGGGGAGCCAGGTATGTTCGTATTGTTCTCATTCTTGCCCTGGTGATCGTAATTCTGAATCTTTTTGGTGTATTCTGAAAGGTATCTGCACTCCTGGTAGCATACACTTCAGGGATGTAACCATTCACCATAATTGATATAAGGACGCACGTCAGTAACTATCATTCCTGCCACTTGAGCGGCTTCCAAACCCAGGTCTCCATCTTCAAAAACCTGACATGTTTCAGGAGCAACAGCCAATAGTCGTGCACATTCTAAAAACGTGTCGGGATGCGGTTTATGCCGGGTTACATCATCGGCCGATACTATTGCATCAAAGAAATGGGCAAGCTGCAACTGTTTAAGTTGTACGTCCGTACTTCTTCTGCTCGCTCCGGTACCAACGGCCATGGGCAATTTTCCGAAATACTCCCTGACGATAGAGGTGATCTCATTAATCGGTTCCAACAATTCAGCAGAATCCCAGAAAGCTTGTTGCTTAAGTTTTACGATCACTTCGGGGGCAACTGATAATTTGTATCTATTCACAACGTGCCGGGCAAATTCTATAGTAGCCCGCCCTGTCATCTCCTGCAGGATTTGTGGATCAAACCTGAATCCATACAGATCACCCACCACATTCCATGTGGCTAAATGCACGGGCAAGGAATTGGACAAGGTGCCATCAAGATCGAATATTAATGCCCTGGCGCCAGGGTGAACCTTTATTTCCATGTAAATATTTTTAAACAAATGTAATACTTCAGAAGTTATTGCCTGCCCATTCTGCAAGATTTGGTACAGATCTTAAAATACCTTTAAAATGGAGCAATTCAAAGTCAGGTAGATCACACAACCTATGGTTAAGGTATCATTGAGCCCGTTTTTGTATTTGGTAAAAGAATTTATCTTCTGGATCTGTCAGGGGTAGCGGGAAGGTTCGTCAGCTGATTGATTTGAAAGAAAATCAAGTTTTTTTGAAATTGTGATTTTTTTTGTATTTCGATCGGCATTTTTCGAAATTTAAGGGCATTTTTGTGAGATATTTCAATTAAGTCATTTAAATACTATTTTATGCCAAAACGGGAAGATCTTCATAAGGTACTTATCATCGGATCGGGCCCAATTGTTATCGGGCAGGCTTGTGAGTTTGATTATTCAGGCACTCAGGCTTGTAAGGCGCTTCGTTCACTGGGTTACGAAATTGTATTGGTTAATTCCAATCCGGCCACTATCATGACCGATCCGGAGATGGCGGATTATACCTATATAGAACCACTCAATGAATATGCATTAACTGAGATCATCAAGAAGGAGCGTCCCGATGCGTTATTACCAAATCTGGGTGGACAAACAGCTTTGAATCTATCATTGCAACTGGCAAAAAAAGGAATTCTGGACATGTATCATGTTGAAGTGATTGGTGTTAATCTGGAGGCTATTGAGAAAGGAGAGGATCGTACAGCATTTAAGAATTCAATGAACCGTTTAGGTGTAGAAATGCCCAGGAGTACTGCTGTTACATCGGTTGATGCAGCAGAGCAGGTTGCTGAAGCGCTTGGTTATCCGGTAGTTATACGTCCTGCATACACGATGGGCGGGACAGGAGGCGGCCTGGTATACAATGTTGAAGAACTGCGAACCATTGCTGCCCGCGGAATTGCTGCCAGTATGGTGGGACAGATCCTTGTGGAGGAGTCAGTACTTGGCTGGGAAGAGCTGGAGTTGGAGGTTGTCCGTGATGCTAAAAACCAAATGATTACTGTGTGTTTCATAGAGAATGTTGATGCTATTGGAGTACACACCGGTGATTCTTTTTGCACAGCACCAATGCTTACCATTTCAGAAGGGCTGCAAAAGCGGCTTCAGGAGCTTGCTTATCGTATAGTGGAGGATATCGGTGTGATTGGCGGAACCAATGTGCAATTTGCGCACGACCCCAAATCCGGACGTATTGTGGTGATTGAGATCAATCCCCGCACATCCCGTTCTTCGGCACTGGCCTCTAAAGCTACAGGCTTTCCCATTGCATTAATTTCGGCTCTGCTGGCCGGTGGAATGACTCTTGATGAAATTCCATACTGGAGAGAGGGAACACTTGAAAAATATACCCCATGGGGTGACTATGTTGTAGTTAAATTTGCCAAATGGGCTTTTGAAAAGTTTGACGGCCTCCGGGATAAGTTAGGCACTCAAATGCAGGCTGTAGGTGAAGTGATGAGTATTGGTAAAAACTACAAGGAAGCACTGCAAAAGGCTATTCGCTCGTTGGAAACCGGCAGGTATGGACTTGGTTTTGTTAAGGATTTTAACAGGAAAACACTGGATGAATTATTGTTGATGCTCTCTGATCCAACCAGTGAACGTCAGTATTTAATGTATGAAGCTTTACGCAAGGGAGCTACAACAGAACTATTACAGGAGAAAACCTTCATCAAGGCCTGGTTTATTGACCAAATGAGAGAACTTGTTGAACTGGAAGAACAGATTTTATTGTTTAAAGGGAGTGACTTGCCTGATCAATTACTGATTCAAGCCAAAAAAGATGGATTTGCCGATAAATACCTTTCGAAATTATTAGATATTCCAGAAAACAAGATCAGACAGCAAAGGAAGGCACTTGGAGTAGAGGAAGCCTGGGAGCCTGTGCCCGTAAGCGGTGCTGACTCGGCCTATTACTTTTCTACTTACAATGGGACCGACAAGGTGCCAACTGATCAAAAAAAGAAAATAATGGTACTTGGTGGAGGTCCAAACCGTATCGGTCAGGGGATTGAGTTTGATTACTGTTGCGTGCATGCTGCCTTTGCTATTCGCGATTCCGGTTATGAATCCATCATGGTAAACTGTAATCCCGAGACTGTTTCCACCGACTATGATACTTCTCATAAATTATACTTTGAACCCCTCACCGTGGAGGATGTACTGAGTATCTATGAAAAAGAAAAACCTGATGGAGTAGTGGTTCAGTTTGGAGGGCAAACCCCTTTGAATATTGCCGGAGAGTTGCAGGCTAACGGAGTAAAAATTATAGGAACCAGCCCCGAAACAATCGATCTGGCTGAAGACCGTGACCAGTTCAGGAAGATTATGGAGAAATTAAATATCCCGCAACCAGCCTCCGGGATGGCCAGTAACCTGGAAGAAGCCCTGGAAATAGCAAGTCGCATTGGCTATCCGCTGATGGTCAGACCTTCGTATGTGCTTGGTGGCAGGGGGATGAAAATTGTCCTTGATGAAGAAATGCTGTTGCAGTATGTGACAGCTGCAGTGGATGTAACTCCCGACCGCCCCCTTCTCATAGATATGTTTCTTGAAGATGCCATCGAAGCCGAATCAGATGCTATTGCCGACGGAGAGGATGCATTCGTTCCCGCAGTTATGCAACACATCGAATATGCCGGGATCCACTCCGGTGATTCGGCATGTGTTATCCCACCGGTAATCATTAAAGAAGAACTGATCCAGACCATTGAAGACTATACCCGCCGAATTGCTATTGAAATGAAAGTGGTGGGATTGATGAATATTCAATATGCTATTTATAAGGATGAGGTGTATATATTAGAGGCAAATCCCAGAGCTTCACGAACGGTTCCTCTGGTTTCGAAAATCTGCAATATCCCGATGGCAAAAATTGCTACGGAGATTATGTTGGGGAAAAAACTTGCTGATTTTAACCTTGAACGAAAAAAGATCAACCATTTTGGTGTCAAAGAGGCTATTTTCCCATTTAATATGTTCCCTGATGTTGATCCTGTTTTGGGGCCTGAAATGCGTTCAACCGGCGAGGTATTGGGACTGGCCGATTCGTTTGGTCTGGCCTTTTTTAAATCGCAGGAAGCAACAAAAACGCCACTTCCTATTCAGGGGAAGGTGCTCATTACCATTGGCGACCGCGATAAGGAGAGAATAGTTCAAACTGCCCGTAGTTTTCATGAAATGGGATTTGATATCCTGGCAACAGGTGGTACGAAAAATTTTCTTGAAAAGCATGGAATACCTTCACGATTCATCAATAAGATTTACGAGAAAAGACCAAATATTGTTGATGCCCTGGTGAATGGTGAAATTGACCTCGTGGTCAATACCCCTGCAGGAAAAATGAGTGAATACGATGATTCCTATATCCGGAAAACTGCGATAAGATGCAATGTGCCGTATATTACAACTACTGCTGCTGCATTTGCTGCAACCCAGGGGATCAAAGAACGTAGAAACGGAGCTTATAAAGTAAAGTCGTTACAGCAATATCATAAAGAAATCATTTAATATGGCTGTGGTGGTTGATGAAACGGATTTACGTCTGTTTTTCCGTAAGGTATCTCCAAAACCTCCGGGGCATTTGTTGCCGTTGTAACCTCAGGTTTTTCCGTTCCTTTATGCTGATGTGATCAAAATATTTTTTCCACAAGGTTTGGTATAAAACATCTCCTTCCTCCAGGAGGTTTGACCGGATTTGACCGGTATTCCGGTTAATTTCCCTGCTTGTTAGGGTAACTTCGCACACCGTTTTTTTGTCATAAAATGCACCGTAATTTCGTTTCATGTCGTAAAGCAACCATGACTGGTCGGCAAACCGGTTTTGAAAATGACCTGTTACCATGGGAATCACATCGTATAAAGGTTCAATGCCACAGAAATATAATCCTTCCCTGGTTTGCTGAAAACGTACGAACTGCATCATCCGCCTGGCTTCCATTTTATTGAAAAGTGACTTTTAACTAATCAGTACAAGATGATTCGCCAGACGGGAATTATATCGTTATTCGTTGGTTACTCCTTTGTCGGTTTATTTTTAAAGAGAGAGGCCAGGTGCATAAATGCCTCTTTGAATGAATCGGCGCTTTTAGAAAAAGCCTCTTTTGTTTCTGACCACTTGCTGTCACCAGATTCTTCCCATTTTTGATATTTGGCTTCCAGGTCAGATTTAATTTGCTTTATCTCAGCCATTAACTCGTTGTACTTTTCTTTGGATTTTTCTTTTAGTTCTCCTTTTTTTGAAGTCAGTTCTTCAATTTGGTCAAAAAGGTCGTCGATGCCTTTTTTTGCTTCTTCCCTAAATTTTTCTTTGTCCATTTTATTTTCTTTTTTTTCTTCTCAAAAGTAGTAAATTTAGGCTTTTAAAATTGATGAATTATATGCCAATTGCAACAAAAAAGTTTGGAACCGGGCCTGTATTTTTTACAGCAATTTCAACCATTCTTGGAGCGATATTATTTCTCCGCTTTGGTTTTGCCGTGGGTACCCTTGGATTTTGGGGAGTAATTCTCATTATTCTCTTAGGACATTTAGTAACCATTCCTACTGCTCTGGCGATTTCCGAAATTGCCACCAACAAGCGGGTGGAGGGGGGAGGAGAATACTTTATCATTTCCCGTTCTTTTGGCTTGAATATTGGGGCAACCATTGGTATGGCTCTTTTCTTTTCTCAAGCCATCAGTGTAGCTTTTTATGTGATTGCCTTTACCGAATCGTTCGAATTTTTATTTACTTATTTGGCTGGAAAATTTGACCTTGTTCTTCCGAGGCAGGTAGTCAGTTTGCCGGTAATGGCCGGACTGGCATTTCTTATTATTAAGAAAGGGGCAAATTTAGGGGTTAAGGCACTCTATATTGTTGTTGTCATTCTATTCGTATCGTTAGCCATGTTTTTTTTGGGGAAAACAAGTTATGCCGGGGAGTCTTTATTTAGTTTAGGGACAGCCCAGTTTCGTAACTCCAAGGATTTTTTCATGGTATTTGCCATAGTTTTTCCTGCATTTACAGGAATGACTGCCGGAGTGGGGTTGTCGGGCGACTTAAAGGATCCGTCGAAATCTATTCCGTTAGGAACAACCCTGGCCACTCTATCAGGGATGATACTTTATTTTTTCGTTGTTTATAAGCTGGCTTTGTCGGCTTCAGTAGATGACCTTTTGGAGCATCAGCTCATAATGGCCCGAATTGCGCTAGGTGGAGCAGTGGTAATTCCCTTAGGCCTGGCTGCCTCAACGATTTCTTCTGCTCTGGGGTCGGTTATGGTAGCTCCGCGAACACTCCAGGCCCTGGCACTTGATAAAGCGTTCCCCTCTAAAAAGTTCAATCTCTGGCTGGCAAAAGGAAGGCCGATGGATCAGGAGCCTGTGAATGCATCTCTTGTTACCTGCATCATCGCATTTGTTTTTGTTGCCCTGGGTGACGTGAATGCGGTTGCCACGGTCATATCCATGTTCTTTATGGTTACCTATGGTTCCTTGTGTCTCATTTCATTCCTGAACCATTTTGGATCATCTCCTTCCTATCGTCCTTCTTTCAGATCTCGCTGGTATATTTCTTTAACCGGTTTTGTCGTGTCTGTCTGGGTTATGTTTAAAATCAGTACCCTTTATGCTCTAATCTCTTTTATTCTGATTGCTGCTATATACCTGTTGATTGATCATTACCATAAATCGAGAAAAGGTTTTGCCTCCATCTTTGCCAATGCTATGTTTCAGCTGAACCGAAACCTTCAGGTATTGCTACAAAAAAAACAAGCAAAAAAAGAAAACAGCGAATGGCGACCTAGTGTGATCTGTATTTCCAAAGATTCATTAAAGCGCGATAAGGCATTTCGATTGTTGAACTGGATTTCTTATAAATATGGTTTTGGAACTTACCTGCACCATATTGTGGGGTATTACTCCAAGTCAACAGCTGAACAAGCCCGGCAGGAACTGAAAAAACTGTTTGAGAATGTCAGCGGTTTGGAAAACCATGTGTATGTTGACACCCTTATCTCTCCTTCTAATACATCGGCTATCGCCCAGGCAATTCAAATTCCGGGGATTGCAGGAATGGAAAACAACATGATTCTGTTTGAGTATGATAAGGAAAATCCGTCTAACCTGAATGAAATCATTGATAATTTTGCATTGGTCAATTCCGGCGATTTTGATATTTGCATTCTGTCTAGTAGTCATCGCGAAATTTCATACAATAAAGGAATTCATATTTGGATCAATTCATTGGATACTGAGAACTCCAATCTTATGATTTTGTTGGGATTTATCATTCTGGGGCATCCCGACTGGAAGAAAGCTCAGATTCAAATTTTTAATATTTGCCGGCCGGGTGAAGAGGAAAATACAAGAAAAGCCATGGATCAACTGGTGCTTTCAGGGCGGTTGCCCATATCCGGCAAGAATATCCGTCTGTTGATACAGGAACCAAACGTTTCGGCTAAGTCGATCATTGGTAAACATTCGGCTTATGCCGGATTAACACTGATCGGACTCCGTGAAGAGCTTATTAAAAAAGAGAAAGAAAAGCTTTTTGATGGTTATGGTGAATTGAGCACCATTTTGTTTGTGCATTC